>NZ_BJCE01000314.1:0-5098 GCF_005402885.1 Sphaerospermopsis reniformis | reverse complement strand
CTTAAAAACTGTGCATTTTGGGTCTGATAAATTAGAAAATCTGGGGATAACAGATAGCTAAAACTATTCCCTATTCCCTATTCCCTATTCCCTGCCTCAACGAAGGGACTTTTTCAGCAAACCCTAAATAAACAAGTATGTGCTGATTTCCTGGAAATGTCGATAATTATCCACACGGAATACAATAAATAAACAGCCATTGCTTAACACCATGACAGTTATAGAACGCCATCCCTTATACACATTACCCCCTGTGAGATGGGAAAAACTGCCAGCGGATTTCCCCCTACCAGACGAACCAGTGGAAAGTAATCTCCAACCCCTCCTGGCTGCGGCTTTGCGAGAATCTTTAGAACTGGCTGGATTAATCTTAGAATCCATGCTCATTGCTTCCAATTTTGGGCTATGCGCCACAGTGGGCGACAAAACCATCGTCAAAGCCCCCGACTGGGTTTATATACCTGTAGCTCATCCCCTGCCAGAGGGAGAAGTTCGCCGGAGTTATACTCCCCACGCCGAAGGAGAACCTCCCGCCATTGTGATGGAATTTATCTCTGCTACTGAGGGGGGAGAATATTCTATTAATCCCCATTATCCCTATGGTAAATGGTATTTTTATGAACAAATTTTAAAAGTCCCTGTATATGTGATCTTTCATCCTCAAACCGGAACCTTAGATGTTTATCATTTAACAGACGGTAAATACCAGCAACAATCCCCAGATGAACAGGGAAGATTTTACCTGGCAACTTTAAACCTGTTTTTGGGTGTATGGAGAGGTAAAAAAGCAGAAATGGTAACCTTTTGGTTGCGCTGGTGGGATGAATCCGGTAATTTGCTTCTTTGGGGTTCTGAATTATTAGAACAAAAACGCCAAAGGGCTGAACAAGAACGCCAAAGGGCTGAACAAGAACGTCAAAGGGCTGAACAAGCCGAAGAGAAAGCCGCTAAATTAGCCGCCAGACTGCAAGAAATGGGGATTAATCCCGAAGAAATTTAAGGCGCGGAAATCCTCGTTTTCCTATTAGACCTGCCCGAAAATTACATAAGCATAACCTGAAACCCATTCGTAGGGACAATTCATGAATTGTCCCTACATCTTTTTCGGAGAAGTCTATTACGAATATGCGATTAGATAACTATAGTCTGGGTAACTATACCCCCGGTGCACCCTATTGGAAACAACTGTGCTGGTACTTCCTGGGATCACCTCTAGTTCAAAGTTCTTGGTTACCCATTTCATCGGTCAAAGTGCAGATACTCCGCATTTTTGGAGCTACTATTGGTCAAGGTGTGCGCCTAAAACCAAAAGTGCGGGTAAAATTTCCTTGGCGCTTAACTGTCGGTGATTATGTCTGGATTGGTGAAAATGCTTGGATAGATAACCTAGCTCATGTGACCATAGAAAGTCATGCTTGCATATCTCAAGATGTCTATCTTTGCACAGGTAATCATGACTGGAATCACCCTGATTTTGAATTAAAAATTGCCCCAATTTATATTGAGGAAGGTAGTTGGATTGCTGCTAAGTCAATAATTGGACCTGGGGTGACTGTCGGTAAAGGTGCTGTATTAACTCTGGGTGGAGTAGCTGTTAAATCATTAGCATCAATGACAATTTATGCAGGAAATCCTGCACAAGCCATTAAGCCCAGAAAGTTATAAGAAAATCGAGTGAGTCAAAACCACGCTCGGCAAAGTATCTGAGCGTGGTGGTCAGTGAGCTTGCGTTTATTTTTTCCTTCATTGGGATGCTCCCAATTTATTTCCAAATGGGGTAGAGTTTCTTATCCTGATATATATATGGATATGGCTTTTTAAAGTGGCATGACCAGTCAGAAAACTCAATCAAAACCTGTGAAAATCGCTGTAGTTGGCGATGTTCACGACCTATGGGAAGTAGAAGATGGTATCGCACTCAAGCATCTGGGTGTTGACTTAGTGCTGTTTGTGGGAGATTTTGGTAATGAGTCAGTGGATGTGGTTAGAGCGATCGCTTCCTTGGATATTCCCAAAGCAGCAGTGATGGGCAACCACGACGCATGGTACACTGCCACTGAATGGGGACGGAAAAAATGTCCTTATGACCGCACTAAGGAAGACCGGGTACAGGAACAATTAGATTTATTAGGATCTGCCCAAGTCGGTTATGGTAAATTGGATTTTCCAGATTGGAATTTAACAGTAGTGGGTAGTCGTCCTTTTACCTGGGGTGGATCAGAGTGGAGATTTGCTGATATCTGTAAACAACGGTATGGTGTCAGCAGTATGGAAGAGTCAGCAGATAAAATCGTGCAAGCGGTGAAAAGTGCAGCTTGTGAGAATATTATTTTTTTGGGTCATAATGGACCGACGGGGTTAGGCGATCGCCCTGAAGACCCCTGTGGTAAAGATTGGCATCCTATTGGTGGTGACTTTGGTGATCCTGACTTAGCAGCAGCGATTTCTCAAAGTATCAATATGAACAAAATGGTTTCTCTGGTGGCTTTTGGTCATATGCACCGAAATCTGCGCCACACTAAGAAGGTGTTAAGAAAAGCTATATTTAGAAGTCCAGAGGGAACTATTTATTTAAATGCGGCGAATGTACCCAGAATTATCTCAGAAAATGGGCGAAAACGGCGGAATTTTTCCCTGGTTGAGTTAGAGGGGGGTGTGGTAACAAAAGCTTCCCTGGTTTGGGTAGATGATGACTTCCAGGTGGTATCGGCAGAAATTTTTTATAATTCTTCTACTTTAGTAGTGCCAACGGCGTAATTATAGGCTATACTGTTATTTGTCGGTTTTTGTGTTTAACAAGTTGACAGATAATTTGGAGAGGTGGCAGAGTGGTCGATTGCGCCTGACTTGAAATCAGGTGAAGTGAAAGCTTCCGGGAGTTCGAATCTCCCCCTCTCCGTTGAAGGATTTTTATCTCACGCAGAGACGCTGAGGCGCAGAGAAGAGCGCAAAATGTCCTACCAAATGGTAAAGATCTTGTAGATGTAAAGGCTGGTAAACCAGTACCAACAAATCAGGAATGTTAATTTTAGAGTAAAGCGAGAAATTTTTGATAGTATTTTTGAGGCGTGAAAAATGATTGCTCTCAACACCCAAACTATATTAATAACCGGTGCAAGTAGCGGAATAGGTGCTGCTTGTGCTAAAGTCTTTGGGCGTGAAAATGCAAAATTGATTTTAGCAGCGCGACGCTTAGAAAAGTTGGAAGAAAAAGCACGGGAACTTAATAAATTATATGGTGTAGAAACTCATTTACTTCAGTTGGATGTATGCGATCGCTCATCCGTTGAATCTGCTATTACTAATTTACCACCCGAATGGTCAGAAATTGACATTTTAATCAACAACGCTGGTTTAAGTCGCGGTTTAGATAAATTATATGAAGGCGACTGCCAAGACTGGGAGGAAATGATAGATACTAATATCAAAGGTTTACTCTACCTTACCCGTTACATAGTCCCCGGAATGGTACAACGGAATAAAGGTCATGTAATTAATATCGGTTCTATTGCGGGACATCAAACTTATCCCGGTGGTAACGTTTATTGTGGCACAAAAGCAGCAGTTAAAGCTATTTCGGAAGGATTAAAATTAGATTTGTTGGGTACTCCTGTACGGGTGACTTCCGTTGATCCAGGAATGGTAGAAACAGAATTTAGTCAAGTGCGGTTTCACGGAGATACGGAACGAGCAAAAAAAGTATATCAAGGAATGCAACCTTTGACTGCTGATGATATCGCTGATGTAGTATTTTTCTGTGCTACCCGACCGGCTCACGTTAATATTAATGAAGTGATATTAATGCCAGTTGATCAAGCTAGTGCAACTTTAGTAAATCGGATTTAGGTATAATGGAATAGGTAGAATTTTCTTACCCATTACCAATTACCCATTACCAATTACCCATTACCAATTACCCATTACCAATTACCCATTACCAATTACCCATTACCAATTGTGCTAAGTTCACCATTACCAACTATCAACGCTCTCAAACAACCTACCAGTGATGCTTGGATAGAACAAGCGATCGCTAATTTAGATATTATTTTACTCGATCATTCTCACTGTGAACGCAAAGCCGCAGGTGTAGCGTTAAATTTTATGTTTCGTTATCCTTCAAATACTAAACTGGTGAGAGAATTAACCGCGATCGCCAAAGAAGAACTAGAACATTTTGAACTCGTCAACCAATGGTTAGAACGTCGAAATATTCCCCTTGCACCCCTTTCACCACCTCCCTATGGTGCAGGTTTAAAAGCACAAGTCAGAAAAAAAGAACCAGAACAATTTTTAGATAGTTTATTAGTTACTGGTTTAATAGAAGCACGCAGTCATGAACGTTTAGGACTTTTAGCAGCAAACTGTCCAGAACCAGAATTAGCTAAATTTTATCGTGGTTTAATGGCATCAGAAGCGCGACATTTTGGCACATATTGGGTTTTAGCAGATACCTATTTTGACAGACAAATGGTGATGCAAAGACTTGATGAATTAGCAGTTGTGGAAAGTGAAATATTAGCAACCTTGCACCCAGAACCGCGAATTCATAGTTAAAACATGATCCAATTAAAACATCATCAAATTTTAGCTCTTCTCATCTCCTAATTTTAGCTAGATTCTACCATAAGACATACCTTTATCTACCAATAGATAGTTTTATAACCTATCAAATTTGGTAACATTAAAACAGTGAGCTTGCCAAGATACAACACAAAAAAATACAAATTCAGTGCGGTTTTGTAATGTGGGCTAATTTTCGCGTGAAAGACGTACAAAATTAAACGAAAAATTTAACTAACATTTAAATATTTTTTTTAGGAATAACCCTTGGTTTTTAAGAAAGAGAGGAAAGCTATTTTCAGGTAAATAAACCACATTTTGATTTAGGTTTCGCGTCAACAATGTAGGGGCGTTCGCGAAGCGTGCTGGAAGCATCAGCATTAGGATGATAGTTTTAGGTAAAAACCGATAATTAGGGTTTGCTGAATAAACCTAAAACCTTGATATATCAAAGGTTAGAGGCTGATAAACACAGAAATTAGTGCAAGGGTTTTGAAGGGTATACCGGAAAAAGTGTGCATTTTTTGGGATTTCA
>NZ_BJCE01000313.1:0-5111 GCF_005402885.1 Sphaerospermopsis reniformis | reverse complement strand
CCACAGATTATTTGAATCAGTAGAACAGTTAGAAGAATTATTAAATAAATTGCTAAACGAAGGAGGTCTTATTATTAAATGGGAGCGCAAAGTTAAAAATAAAGGTAATGCTGTTTATTCGATTTAGTTGCACAACAGCTTATGACTCACTTAGAATTTCCTTGGAAAAAAGCACGTCAAGGTTTACCACCTCAAGCTGCTTCCACCACAGTCATTTTATTAGAAGATTTAAAAGCATTAGGACATGAGAAATTAGATCAGATAGAAAGAGATCATCCATTTTACAAAGATGTAATGAGACAAGTTTTAAAAGATGCTTGTAATTCAGAAACATCAAATCGTGTTAAAAAAGGAGAAGTGCGTGACTGGCTTAACTCCCTTCTCGATTGAAAAATCTGATAATTTTCAGCGTTCTTTTAAAAAACTTGCCAAAGCTTATAGGTCTGATTTTGTCGAGTGTGTGGCACAAATTTTAGAAGATTTAATTGATGATCAATATCCGATAAATTCTCGCTATGAACCTTTACCGGGAAAAAGCGATAAAGTTAGCCAAATGCAATCATCCCCATATCGTGAAAATTTACGAAGTTATAAATGAGGATGATTTGTGGTGTATGGTGATGGAATATATTGATGGGGAAAATTTAGGAACTTTAGTAGAAAATCACGGTGTTTTATCTGAAGATATAGCATTAAAATACATTCAGCAAATAGGAGAAGCATTAACCGTAGTTCACAATAATGGATTATTACATCGAGATATAAAACCGCAAAATATAATGATACGTTCTGGGAAATCAGAAGCAGTATTAATTGATTTGGTGGAATGGAACAGCTAAGATAACTATTAATGGAAAAATTCACTCTGATAAAACTACAATAATAATAAAAGAAATAAAAATTTTATCTGGTTATTGGAGACTTGGAGAAAATCAAGGTTATTTATCATCTGATAGTAAGCAAATATCTGGTACTGGGAAAGATAGAATAGGTTCTTATTCATGGTTATTGCAAAGAATTGATTAAAAAAATATTAAAATTGTGAAAAATAAATCTCTCTTCCTCTCCTCTTCTTCTTCTTCCTTCGTGTCCTTTGCGTCCTTCGCGGTTCAATCCTTTCAAACCTCAACACCAAACGGAAAATACCCATTTAAAAAATGCTAACAGAAAGATTCACCCAAGCATTAACCTACACGCACCAACTCCACGCAACCCAGATCAGAAAAGGTTCAGGAGTACCCTATATTAGCCATTTATTAGGAGTAGCCAGCATAGCCTTAGAATATGGTGCAAACGAAGAAGAAGCGATCGCCGCACTATTACATGATGCCATAGAAGATCAAGGAGGAGTAGCCATCAGAGCAGAAATTCGTCATCGCTTTGGAGATAACGTCACCGCAATAGTTGACGGATGCACCGACGCAGACACCAACCCTAAACCCCCTTGGAAAGAACGCAAAGAAAAATATCTCGCTCATATTCCCACCGCTTCCCCTTCCGTGTTGCTGGTTTCCTGTGCTGATAAAATTTATAATGCTAGATCAATTCTTAAAGACTATCGTTTGATGGGTGATGCAGTCTGGGAAAGATTTAAAGCAGGTAAAGAAGGAACTTTGTGGTATTATCGCGCCTTAGTAGATGCTTTTAAGAAAACTAATAAAAATACTAAAATTATACCCTTGGTAGAAGAATTAGAACGAGTAGTAATAGAATTAGAAACTTTAGTAAAGTAGGTGACTGGGGACTGGGGACTGGGGACTGGGGACTGGGGACTGGGGACTGGGGACTGGGGACTGGGGACACTTCGACAAGCTCAGTGCATCGCTGGGGACTGGGGACTGGGTAATCAATTTTATGTTTTTTAATCAACTATTCCCTATTCCCTATTCCCTATTCCCTATTCCCTATTCCCTATTCCCTATTCCCTATTCCCCAAGATAAATGTAAGGGTTTAGCAATGCTAAACCCCTACCGACTCCAGATAAAAATCATCCTTGGGGGTGATTTAATTCGCCATCTAACGGAATAAGCTACTTAATGAACTATCTTCGTGAATCCGCCAAATCGCCTCACCAAGTAAATTAGCAACTGACAGCGTGACTAACTGAGGAAAACGATTACTTTCAGGAATAGGAATAGTGTTAGTAACTATCACTTCCTCAAATAAGCCACTGGATAAGCGTTCAATCGCTGGTGGTGAAAATACGGCATGGGTAGCACAAGCATATACTTGACCAGCGCCTTCTTGACGGAGTAATTTCGCCCCTTCTGTAATTGTTCCGCCTGTATCAATCATGTCATCTACTAAAATCGCCGTTTTGCCTCTGACATCACCGATGACATTCAAAACCTCAGCGACGTTGTGAGCTTGACGGCGTTTATCAATGATTGCCAGAGGTGCATCATTCAATTTTTTGGCAAATGCTCTGGCTCTGGCAACACCGCCCACATCAGGGGAAACAACTACAACATCATGTAGTTGTTTACTCTGTAAATAATCCAGTATCACGGGTGAACCATAAACATGATCAAAGGGTATGTCAAAATACCCCTGTATTTGTGCTGCGTGTAAGTCCATTGCGAGAATACGACTAGCACCAGCTTGAGTAATCAGGTTAGCAACCAGTTTAGCGGTGATAGATTCTCGTCCTGCGGTTTTACGGTCAGCGCGGGCATAACCATAATAGGGAATTACTGCGGTAATTTGCCGTGCAGATGCGCGACGACAAGCATCAATCATGATCAGTAATTCCATTAAATGGTCGTTAACTGGCTGGCACGTTGGCTGGATTAAATAGACATCACAACCGCGAATAGATTCTTGGATTTGAACATACAGTTCACCATCCGCAAATCTTTTGCGAATCATCGGACCCAAGTCCATCCCCAGGTAACGAGCGACTTCTTGGGATAATTGTAAATTGGCAGAGCCAGAAAACAGCCGCAGACGGTGATTTTCAGTCAGTCCTGTGGTGACTGGGTGCATTGTCAAAGTTGCAGAACTCAGCACAGCAGATCCTCGATGTGCATTCATGGCGATATTATCATCAGAGATTTAGCAGATTTCACGGTCATAGATAGACTAAACAAAACATTTGTAAGTTTTGTTGAAACTTCTATACAAACTTGCAATATTTCTCCATATACTTACATTCACTAATTTTCTAGTTCTTCTGAGAAAAAACCAATGAGGAATATACTGACATCTATTTTGATCAATAGTTTCAGAGTTCCATTTTTGGAAATTGGAATGAACCACCCAAATATTTGATAATTTGCTATGGTAGATCACTTATTATACCGTTTCTTTTATCACTGAGATTAATTTATTTGCACATAAATTCAAAATTGTTTCAAATTTTCAACAGTATTAATCAGTCCCACAGAAAATGATCAATGCCAGTTGACATGACTGGGGACTGGGGACTGGGGACTGGTGACTAGGTAATCAATTTTATTTTTTCTAATCAACTATTCCCAATTCCCAATTCCCAATTCCCAATTCCCAATTCCCACGTTTATGCTTTAGTTAATTTCTAGCTCAGTTGCTATTACACTTACTCTATTGATTATGCAACCACCCATTAAAGTTGGTACTGTTCTACAAAATCGTTATCACATCATTCACATTCTCGGACAAGGGGGTTTTGGTAGAACCTATCTCGCAGAAGACGAAAGACGCTTTAACGAACTTTGTGCAATTAAAGAATTAATGCTCACTGAGACGGGTGTTTATGGTGGAAAAAAGGCACAGGAGTTGTTTGAACGCGAAGCTGCCACTTTATATCAAATCGAGCATCTGCAAATACCCAAGTTTAGAGAGAAGTTTTCCCAAGATCAACGCTTATTTTTGGTGCAAGATTACATTAGCGGGAAGACCTATCACACCCTGTTAAATGAACGTCGCGCTGAAAGTCAAGCTTTTACTGAAGCTGAGGTATTACACTTGCTATGCTCTTTGTTGCCCGTTTTGGAGCATATTCACAACAAGAGAATTATTCACCGGGATATTTCGCCGGATAATTTGATTTTACGGGATATTGATCAAAAACCTGTATTAATTGATTTTGGGGTGGTGAAAGAACTAGCTACACGGTTATCTACACCGGAAAAAAAGCCGGTGACAACGGTGGGGAAACCCGGCTATTCTCCTAGTGAACAAATGCAGTCTGGTAAAGCTTATCCTAATAGTGATTTGTATGCACTAGCGGTAACGGCTATAGTTTTGTTGACGGGAAAAGAACCAGCAGAGTTATTTAATGAAACCCAACTGACTTGGAACTGGCAGCAATGGGTAGAAGTGAATCACGGATTTGCTGAAGTTTTAAATCGGATGTTAAGTTATGTACCGGGCGATCGCTATCAAAGTGCTAAGGATGTATTATCAGCTTTAGAATCTCTGGAGCAACGGCATATTCCGCAGCCAGAGGTATCATATCTGCCAACTGTTGCTGTTAGTCATCGTCCCGATCCTTTACCACTAACACCCAACACACTTGATCCAGTAATTCCACCGCATCAAAGTAGCTCTATCTTAGATAATCCGTTAGCTATTGGTGCTATTGGCAGTGCCGTAGTAATCTTAGCAGGATTTGGTTCTTGGACAGTGGTTAATTCTCTTCGCAGTCAACAATCACAAACACCACCAGAACAAGCAACCACACCCCAAAGTTTTCCTTCTCCTGTTATTCCCGGTGTGACATCTACACCAACACCAGATTTAACATTAACACCAACACCAACACCGACTAATACTGAATTTGTTTTCTATACAAAACGTTTGAGATTCGGAACATCTAACACAATTAAGGTAGATGATACTATCAAGGCTCAGGAAATAATTAAATACAGTTTTACGGGTGATGTTGGGCAAAAGTTAACTGTATCTGTTGACAAAGAAAGTGGAGTTGTGTTAGCGGTGCTAACCGCTGATGGTCAACCGATTAGTTATGATTCAGAGCGAGTTACTTCTTATCAAGGGCTCTTATCAAATAGTGGTGAATACATTATTCAATTAACTTTGTCCACAGAAGTGGCTGAAAGTGATTATAGTTTGAATATCGCTTTAGAAAACCCAGTTGAACCTACACCCACCGAAACCCCCACCCCCA
>NZ_BJCE01000312.1:0-5115 GCF_005402885.1 Sphaerospermopsis reniformis | reverse complement strand
GCATGAGGGGTATGTGTAAAGAGTTGTTGGGATGTGGTTATTGATATTGTGTGGCGGAGTATGGGCGATGGTTGATGTGTGTTTGGTGTTGCTGGTTTTGGGTTGGGTCTTGTGTTATTGGTGTGTGGTTGTGGTTGTTTGGTGATGGGTTATGGGTGATGGGTGATCGGTGCTGGGTGATGGGTGCTTGGTGATGGGTGATGGGTGATTGGTGATGGGTGATGGGTGATTGGTGATTGGTGATGGGTGATTGGGAAAGAAGGCAAGAGGCAAGAGGCTTTTAGAGAATTTTGGTGTATGGAGTTTTTTTCAATAATCAAATAGGAGTCCTATATTAGTCCTATATTTCAGTAGGTTTTATACAGCGGTTCATTAACTAACTATAATGTGATTATATTTTTAGTAACTATGAATATTACCCAACCTCACTACCATGCCTCCCCAAGCATATTATTGTACCAGGCTAGGCTGCCCCAAACCTGAAAACCACTTAGAAGAGAATGACCCCACCTGTCAAGCCTGTGGAATGCCCCTGATTCTATCAAGTTCAAAGGGGCGGTATCAACCCATAAAGCCCCTGGGTAAAGGAGGGTTTGGGGAAACTTTTCAAGCTGTTAACTTAGGACGCTTGAATCAAGATTACTGTGTGATTAAAAGATTGTATATTAATCCTAAAAATTTAGGTGCAGACAAAACACCCGAACAAAAAGCAGCGATAAAACAAGCTATTGAAAAAGCCTTTGAACGGGAGGCGCGGGTTTTAGAATCTTTAGGGGATAAAACCGGACAAATTCCCTCTTTATACGATTATTTCAGCTTCACCGCTCCCTCCTTTGGGGAAAATACTGACTTTGAATATCAATATGAATATCAATATGAATATAAATATTTAGTGCAACAATACATTGAGGGTGAAGACTTATCCCAGGAGTTGAACAGCCGAAGACGATTCTCAGAATCAGAGATTATTGATGTGTTACAGCAAATTCTCCCAGTGCTGAAACTAATTCACAGCGTTAACTATGATGGTAAACTCAGTATCCATCGGGATATTAAACCCAGTAATATTATCAGGGAACAAGGGACTAACAAGCTAGTTCTCATTGATTTTGGTGCCGTTAAGCAGATTATACCCGGAGAAAATGATCCCCAAAAATCTTTAGTGTTTAGCACTCCTCTATACGCCCCCCCAGAACAAGGAAGAATTGTTTACCCTGCCACGGATTTATATGCCCTAGCAGCATCATGTATTCAATTATTAACTAAGGACGACCTGAAGAATATCCGTAATTACGCTAATCAATGGGAATGGAGAAACAAATACCCTGGGATTGTCAGTAATAAATTGGCTGACATACTAGATAAAATGCTACATCCACAACCAGAGGCGCGGTATCAGTCAGCGGCGGAAGTAATTGAGGCTGTGGAGAAAGTTACCTCAAAAAATCAGGAGACAAATTCAGGTAATGATGATCCAACTAAGATTACTGCTACCGGGAAACAAAGGCCATTAAAACTACTGATAGGCGGTGCGACGGCGGTGATGATGGCAGTGTTTATATTTATATATATTATTGTTAACCGGATTCCGCCCAGTCCCCAACTGAGGATATTGAAAGACCCGAACACTGGAATTGAGTTAAACTATCCTCAAAATTGGATTGTCAAGCCGAAGCCAATAAACGTTTTCTTCCCAGGATTAAAATTTGAGTTGACTCCCAACAACTTCCGCAGTAGTTCTGACTCTCCCTCTGTCTTCATTAGCCAAGAAGAGTTACCTCCAGGGGAAACCCTGACAGGGTATACCAACTCCTATTTACAAAAACTCAAAGACCAAGGGCATACTATTGACACATCTCAACAGATTACCATTAATCAACGTCCAGGGTATCAAGTGGTTTACACCAACAAACAAGACCCTAACAGATCAGTGCGTTTTCTAGAAACTTGGACGATCTACGGGGGAAAACTGTACATTCTCACCTATAAAGGTGAAGAACCATCTTATAGTCAATTCGTCTCCACCGTCAAGAAGCATATATTACCTTCCTGGAAAATTAATTTACCAGCTACAAACTCCCAGTCCGTAAACCCAAGGTTAAAATTTAGCAGTTAATTGTTTACATAGGTGTGGAATGATGCTACAGTAGCAGCAGCGGGCTATTATTGCTACCAACAGCCCAAATATTCAAGAATATTAACCAAAGTTTTCCTTTACAACTTCATAGCCCTGTTATGAAAAAATACTTGAAAGTACCTCTAACATCCCTAGCTGTAGCCTTTAGTGTATCTAGCGTTGCAGTGATTAATAGCCAACCCACAGCAGCCCAATCCCAGGACTTTTTCTGTGGGACTAACTGGGCTACAAATGCAGATGTTGCCTACCCTGCTACCATGGTACGTCACCGTACTGGTAATGTCCCCATTATTACTTGGACTGAAAATAGTAGGATTAATGATACCTGGACACCCCGGAAACGTTGCCAGTTTGTGTCTCGACGGTTTGAAGAATTGCATCGTCAAGGAAAACTCCACGGACTGGGAGTGGGAAGGGTGAATAATCAACCAGTCATCTGCGGTTTAGGTATTGGTGAACAAGTCTGCAATAGTAAGAATACTTTGCTGACAGTCACCAATGGCACAGATCCCGGCAAGTTCCTAGATAGTCTATTAAATACCCGTCGTAGTGCCTCTGGTCAAGCAGTTTTGTTGAACAGCAATGATCGCGGCAGAGTTGCAATTCCCGACGGGGATAGTGATGGGGTTGTCAGGGTGAGCATAGATGATATTATTAACGCTCACTTGTCTATCCCTAGTGCCAATTCTCATCCACCGCAGCCACAGCCGCAGTCCGAAAACCTTTGGTAACTTAAAACCTTTGAGAGGCGCAGATGAGTGAGTGGAAAAAATTCCTCACAATTTTGGTGACAGTGAGTGCCGCCATCACTTCTGGGGTGTCTGGGATAGTGGATGCTTCACCGCCTCTCACCCCAGGGGTAAGTAATAGGATAAGTAATAGGATAAGTAATAGGGTTAGTAATAGGGTTAGTAATAGGATAAGTAATAGGATAAGTAATAACTATTGCCCTGGGGAAACCGCAGTACAGGCAGAAGCTCGGTTAATTACAGTTAAAATTATCCATCGCCCTGACCGAAATGGTAACTATCTGCCCCTTGGTTCTGGGGTGTTGGTGAGTAAAGCTGGTGACACCTATAGCATCATCACCAATCACCATGTTTTACAGGCAGGTACAGCCCCATACTGGGTTGAAACCTTCGATGGTTTATATCACACCGTTACCGCTGTAGAGGATAAAACCCATTTCCTTGGTAAAGATTTAGCCCTGTTACAGTTTAAATACCATAGGGGACATTACAACCCTGCCACCATGGCAAATGTTGCTCCCCGTTCAGGCTTTGTCATGGCCGCTGGTTTCCCCCTGTCTGCACAAGCCCCTGGACAAACCAGACGTAAAACCCCGGCTGATGGCAACTTAGCCATTAAACCCGGTGAAATCACCGAGGTATTACCCAAACCCCTAGAGGGGGGATACCGCATTGGTTACACCAGTGATGTGATTAAAGGTATGAGCGGTGGACCATTGTTGAACTGTAGAGGCGAAGTAGTAGGTATTAACGGACTTCATGCCCAACCTATTTGGGGTAATTCCTATGTATTTGCCGATGGCTCTTCTGTTAACCCCAGGGATGTAGCCACCATTATTCAATATAGTTGGGGTATTCCCGTCAGTGATTTTTTCCCTGGCCAGTTTACCTTCAGGTGATAGATTATCTATGAAATTTACCCCCGAACTAGCAGTAATTTTAGGCGCTACCACAGCAGCAGTAGTGTATTTACAACCAGTCCTAGCCGTTAACCCAGTGGAAATACCCAGGGTGACAACAGCCGAAATTAACAACATTGCCCGACAAATCACCGTCAATATCGGTGGCTTGGATGGTGTAGGTTCTGGGGTAATAATTAATCGTCAAGGTAATGTTTATACTGTCCTGACTGCCTTTCATGTTGTGAAAAAGCCAGGGGACAATCAGGTAATTACTGGGGATTACGAGATAATTACTGGGGATGGAGAAAGCCACGAGATTGACAAAATTGAGCGCCTACGAGGATTAGATTTAGCCATCATTACTTTCACCAGCACTAAAGAGTATAGAGTGGCAGCGGTAGCAGATTCCCGCACAGTCAACAACGGTTCTCCCCTATATTATGCCGGGTTTCCCGCCAATGCCCCCAAAAATACCAATCCTAGACAGTATAAGTTTACAACGGATCAACTGACATCCCGCAGTCAGGGAGAAAAGCAAGGATACGACTTAATTATGTCCGGTAAACCCCAACCGGGAGTCAGTGGCGGACCAATTTTTGACCAGCGGGGGTTTGTCATTGGCATCTATGGTAAGTCAGAACTGGGCTACGTAACCAGAGACGGAGTGCAGGGTATCCCTATAGAGAAAATCCCTGACCTCTCCCGACGGGCGCGGGTGGTTCCCTGGTCAAGTTCTACCTTAGTTAACACCCTCACCGGACATTCATTCCGGGTTCTTTCAGTAGCCTTCAGCCCCGATGGTCAAACCTTAGCTTTTGGGAGTACGGATAACACCATCAAACTGTGGGATGTCGCCACCGGCAAGTCAATCGCCACCCTCACCGGACATTCAAATTCGGTTAGTTCAGTAGCCTTCAGCCCCGATGGTAAAACCTTAGCTTCTGGGAGTTGGGATAACACCATCAAACTGTGGGATGTCGCCACGGGGAAGTCAATCACCACCCTCACCGGACATTCAGAGTCGGTTTTGTCAGTAGCCTTCAGCCCCGATGGTAAAACCTTAGCTTCTGGGAGTTGGGATAACACCATCAAACTGTGGGATGTCGTCACCGGCAAGTCAATCGCCACCCTCACGGGAGATTCAGAGCCGGTTGTGTCAGTAGCCTTCAGCCCTGATGGTAAAACCCTAGTCTCTGGGAGTGGGGATAGAACCATCAAACTGTGGGATGTCGCCACGGGGAAGTTAATCGCCACCCTCACCGGACATTCAGATAACGTTAATTCAGTAGCCTTCAGCCCCGATGGTAAAACCTTAGCTTCTGGGAGT
>NZ_BJCE01000311.1:0-5118 GCF_005402885.1 Sphaerospermopsis reniformis | reverse complement strand
TACAAAGTGGTCATATCTCAAACATTATATTCGGTTTAATACAAGACACGGAGATATGAGAATTCTCCGTTATAGCGAAACAGATTTTCCTGCTAATAAGGCAAAATCTTTTGAGCAATGTTCTGGAATACATTTTCCAAAGGTTGAAAAAATCTAATACTTTGGGGATTCATTTCTGAAAAACGACGACCAATATCAGGACCTGTAAATTGTGATTTTTGTCCCCAAATAATAGCAGTGGGAGTTGTCAACTGTTGAATGTAAAGAGATAAATCAAAACATAAGTCTCCCCGAACAAAAGATAAAGCTGCATATTCAGCATTTGGTTGTTGGGCAGATTGTAAATAAGCGTCTACAATTTCTTGATAAACTCGATTTGACTGGGCAAATTGTCGTTGCTCCAAAAAGCTGCGAATACCTGCATCAGTAGCAATACCTGTACTATATAACAAACGGTCAACCACAGGTACACTGATCAACTGGGCAAAAAAACTGCGAGAGTAGTCTTGGCCAAAGTCAGAAAGTCCAGCAGGACTGACAAGAATTAAAGACTTAAATAAATCGGGACGAGCGATCGCCACTCTAATTATAAACGCTGCGGTCAGAGAAGAGGCTATTACCATTACTGGCTTTGTACAAGTCTGCTCAATAAACTCTTGAATGGTTGTCAAATAATCCTCAATTTTGTAACTGCGTTGCGGATGTTCCGAGCGACCCCAACCGATTAAATCTGGTGCAATAACTTGATATTCAGCAGCAAAAGCTGGATATACTTTCGACCACTCATAAGCAGAAGAACCACCTCCAAAACCATGCAGAAACAACAAAGTTTCCCTGTCAGATTGTTCGCTTTTGTCTTGCCAAGGAGAGCAACTAGCAGTATAATATATCATCCTACCTAATGAGGTATTTATAGAGAATTGTTCAAATCCTAGAGGTTGTAACATAAGTCTTATTTGTTGAAGTTTGTAACTAATCTTACTCGTACCACTTAAATAGCTCTAAAATGCTCACTGATTGGGTACAAGTTTTCCATTCTCGTTTATTATTAACTAACTCAGAACAAGATAACTTCTGACCATCGTGAGATTAAGCGTTAGATTAAGCACAGGTTAGATTTGTCGGCGGAACGTCCATGAATCAAATATAATTCTTGAAAGGTGGACATTCTGTCCCCGAATCAAAAAATCTGATATTAAATAGGTAAAAACTGTGACAAAGGCTTCGTCTTCTTGGCGGCAATTAATCAACCGGCTTCCAGAGATTAAGACAGGAAGCCCAAAGCCGCGAAGATTAAAACATTTATCTGAACCTGGAAGCATTCTTGGTTTCTTAACAATCATCGTTGCTATGCTGTTTTGGAACTGGAAGTTGTTGTTAGCACTTGCAGTTGGCATTGGAGTAATGCTCATCGCTTATGCAATACCTAAATGGAACTGGCAAATAAGTTGGTTAGAAATACGCAGGTATTTAAACAGTGCTAACAGTCGGTTAGCTTTAGCAGTTGCTAGTGGTGGTATTGCTACTTTTATGACTTATATGGCCGCTGCCATTTGGGTTGATTCTCCAAGTCTCTGGATAGCTGTTGGTGCTATTTTGCAAGGGTTTGGGACATTACTAACTTTAATTTTGTTGGTGTGGCAAATCTTCAGCTTTCACGGAAATCAAGAGGAAGAGCATCTGGAACAAGTGTTAAATAACTTAACAGAAACAGATCCTTTAAAACGCTTGCTTGCTGTGCGCCAACTAACTAAATTCATCACTCGTAAACAAGTTGATGTTTCAGTAAAGCAAGATGTTATTGAATGTTTGCAAATTTTATTGAGTAGGGAAGAGGAAACGGTAGTTCGCCAAGCAGCGTTGAATAGTTTGCAAACCGTGGACGGTTTACAAATGGTAATATCCAGCACTGCCAAACCTCTTGTACCCATAACTCAAAAAATCTCTACAACTGTTAAGCAAGAAGTTTATTAGTTAGGGTTTGCTGAAAAAGTCCCTTCGTTGAGGCGGGGAATAGGGAATAGGGAATAGTTTTAGCTATCTGTTATCCCCAGATTTTCTAATTTATCAGACCCAAAATGCACAGTTTTTAAGGTATACCCTTCAAAAATCTTGCACTTTCTTTCCTCCTAATCAGCCTCAAACCTTTGATTTACGAGTATTTTGGGTTTATTCAGCAACCCCTAGTTAGTTCTCAGGGAATGGGGAATGGGGAATGAGGAATTGGGAACAGGTAGAAAGTTATTCTCCCACCTTATCACCAATTACCCATTCAAAACCCAGCATGGATACTCTTGGCAGTCAACCGATAAACAAAGGCTTTGAGTACAAACTCAGGCAAAGCCAGCATTCGTCGCCAACGCCAAGGCTCTTGATACAAACGATACAACCATTCTAAATTGTTATTTGCCAACCAACGGGGAGCGCGAGTTTTTCTCCCAGACCAGATATCAAAACTACCACCAACCCCGATCCAAATTGCTTGAGGACAGAAATGGCGGTTTTTAGCGATCCATAACTCTTGACGTGGTACACCTAAACCAACAAATATTACTTGTGGTTGCAATTGAGTTAAAGTCTGCTGTAGTATTTGTTCTTCTTCTGGGGAATGATATCCAGAGTGAGTCCCTACTATATTCAAATCTGGAATTTGCTGCTGCCACAACTTTGCGGCATTTGCAGCTACTCCCGTAGCTCCTCCATAGAAAAATATTTTGGTGTCTGTTTTTTGTTGAGCGATTTCTTGTAACAATTTTTCTGCTAATTCAATTCCTGGACAACGTTTTACTTTTTGCCTGAATAAATACTGCAAATACAAGACTACCCCTGCTCCATCTGGAATCACCAGATCAGCATTTTGAATTACTTCTGCTAGGGAGCGATTACGCTCTGCTTGCATAGTCATTTCTGCATTAAGCGTGACTACATGAGTTCCCCTACCTTCTTGGAGGCATTCTAGCAACCAGTTGGGATAGTTTGTCATCAGATGAACTGGTAAACCTAATACTGAAAATTTTGTATCTAATTTATACATAGTAGATTCTTATGAGATTTACACTAAATTATTTAGAAGCTTAGTTTATCAAATTTTTTCCCAGACGGATTGTAAATATCAGCTTACTTTTTGCACCATTCTTCTTTGACCTAAAAATCATCGGTTTAAGCTGTTGTGCATTTAATTTGTATAAGTGGAACAGGCATCTTGCCTGTTAAATAAGAGTTCAGAATATTAGGATTATACAATTTAGCTGTGTAACAGCTTTACCAGACAAGGATGGTATGAAGAGTAGTAGGCTTTGCGTTATGGAATCGTGGGCTATTAACTGCTAATAAGTGATATCATGTACAGCTAATTACTAAAAATCAATAGTTTTTTCCTGTTCATTGTGAAGAGTTACCTGCCATAAAAGTATCTAAAAATATGGTCAGATATGACTGAGAAAGAGGTAAAAAAGCTTAAACTCATGGTGGTAGATGATGAGCCAGACAATCTGGACTTGCTCTACCGCACTTTTTGGCGAGACTTTAAAGTATATAAAGCCATTAATGCCCATGAAGCTTTGGCAATTTTAGATCGGGTGGGGGAGATGGCTATAATTATCTCTGACCAAAGAATGCCAGATATCAACGGGACTGAATTTTTCAGTCGGACAGTGGAACGTTTTCCCGACACAATTCGTATTTTACTGACTGGTTTTACGGATGTTGAAGATTTGGTGGATGCAATTAACTCTGGTCAGGTGTTCAAGTACATCACTAAACCTTGGAAACCTGAACAACTCAAGACATTAGTTGAGCAGGGACGGGATACTTATACTTTAGTTAAAAAGCGTACAAGAGAACTCCGCCATGCTCTGAAAAGAGAATCTTTATTTAATGCTGTAACCACAGCAATTCGAGAATCTTTGGACTATGACAGCAGCTTACAAAAGATTGTGGTAACTATTGGACAAACATTTGCTGCTACCAGTTGTGTATTGAGAATAGTAGAGGGCGATCGCCTGACACAAAACCAGTTTTCCTATCATGCTCCTCACTCCTTAGAAATCACCCCACCTCTAGACTCTATCCCTTTAATTACAGAAGTTCTCCACACCCAAAAATATCAATTAGCTCAAGATACTTATGATCAAAATCCTTATCACTACCTAGTTGTACCTTTTAGCTACCAGCAGCACTTACTAGCTGTAATGACTCTTTATCAATGGGGAAGTCAACAACCTTGGCAAGATGAAGATATCCAACTAATTACAGGTGTGGCAGAACAAGCAGCTTTAGCCCTCTCCCAAGCTAAACTCTACCAAAGTCTGCAAGAAAAACAACAGCAAATCCGGGTTGAACTGCAATTAGCCCGCCAAATTCAAAACAATCTGCTCCGTCAAACCTTACCAAAAATTGATGGTGTAAAAATACAAGCTTGCTGTCACCCAGCACGGGAAGTAGGAGGAGATTTTTTTGAAGTCTTTGTCCATCCTCAAGGTGATTTGTGGCTGGCTGTGGGTGATGTTTCCGGTAAAGGTGTACCAGCGGCTTTATTTATGGCCAGTGCTATTTCTCTGTTGCGTCGGGAATTATCTCAAGAATCACCAGCGGAGCCGCATATTGTTATGCAAAATCTCAACTATGCTCTAGCTGATGACTGCTCCCCTGTCCTTCAGGACGAGAAAATACTCGCTGCGCTGCGTCCGCTTCGCTAACGTAAATCCAAAATCGAATGATCAGCTTTTGGCTGACAACTTTGGTAAGTTATTAAGAAATATGAAGAAAATTAATAACTTTTGCTAAATTTATTTGATTTATTAGTGATATTTATCAAATAATTTAAGATACAAGGCTGCTTTGCAAAATTAGGAACCCGGTTTGGGTAATCAAAGAGCCTGAAGTTGATACTAAATTCATCACCTTGCTTATGAAACCTTTATTTTGCCTATCACCCCGCTATCGTCTTGATGATGAATCTCGTTGGTTAGAAGGTATTGATCCTAGTCGTCACTACTGGATTGCGGTGAATGGAGAGAAAAAGGTAACATTAGCTCTGCCAGGGTTAATAGTTTCTTCGATTGAAGAGTTTAAGCAGGTGATTCGCAAGTTTCGTTCTTTACAACCAGGCGAAATCTT
>NZ_BJCE01000310.1:0-5146 GCF_005402885.1 Sphaerospermopsis reniformis | reverse complement strand
GTGTAGATGGTTATTCCTACTCGCAGTCCAATCATATCATATTCGCGGCGAATAAATTCGCCGTTGGCACTTCCTCCACTGTAAGATAGCCAAGTGGCTTCCGTGCCTTTCGGCGATTTTCTTGTGATATATTCTTCCTGTTGACAGATTATTCCTCACCTTGGTGGTAATAATAGTTGTAGTAATTGTCTGAATGACCATGCTGTCCATTGGCAACTACGCCTAAAACATCAATGGGCGCATTTTTCATATCAGTTAAAGCCTGCTCAAATACAAAACGGTCTGTTTTATCCATCCTGACGATCATCACCACACCGTCGGTTTGGGGAGCGATGTAATTGGTATCAGCTAGACCCATAATGGGAGGAGCATCATAAATGACTAAATCAAAGGTATCTTGAAACTGTGCCATCAGTTTTTTCATTTTCCCTGATGAGAGTAACTTAGGTGCATCGGGGGGAATAGGTCCAGAAGTAATGATAGATAATTCATTCATAGCAGGTAGTAGTGTGACTACATTTTCTATGGACATATCCGTAGTAATTAAACTACTCAACCCCCAGAGATTACTTACATTTGCCAAGTTATGAATATTAGGGCGGCGCAAATCTGTATCTACCAGTAATACTTTTTTCCCCATAGTTGCAGCTACTTGAGCCAGATAAAAGGCAATTGTACTTTTACCGTCACCTTGCATGGAGGAGGTGATGGTAATAGAACTGATGGGAGTATCAGAGCTTAATAATTGTATATTTGTGTAGAGTACCCTGATGGCTTCGATAAAATTGTTAGTGTAATTGGTGTAGTGCCGTTTGGCTACGGTGGTTCTTTGGGTAGTAGTTTCCATCTGCCCATCCGAGTATTGTATCAAAGCATTTTTGAGTTTGAGAGTAGGGGATTTATCCTGCTGCATTTCTTGGTTAAAGGGAATATTCCCTAATACAGGAAATTTGATTCTTTCTTTGAGGCTCAAAGTGTTGTGATAAGTATGATCTAGCTTTTCCAAGAGTAAAGCTGCACCAATCCCTAGGGAGATACTCGCGGCAATTCCCATGATCATATCCCGGATCATAGTTGAAGAGACAGCTATAGGACTTATGGGTAGGTTAGGTGACTGAACTAATTGCCAACCTTGTTCCGTCTGAGAGGATTTTTTAATGAGCAAATCTTCCCTAGCTGATAAAAAACGATTCAGACTTTCATTAGCAATAGCTAAACGGCGTTGTATTTCTGTATATTGTCGGATCAGTGTAGGTAATTCCAGGCTTTTCCGTTCTAAAATTCGGCGATTTGTTTCCAGTTCTTGTTGATTAAGTTCTAAGGATTTGAGTAATTTATATGCTTCTTCTCGCTTAGTTTGGATATATAATTCTGATTCTCGCTTGATTATTGGTTTGATGTTGTTCTGTTTTTCCTGGAGTGTAATTAGGGCGGGGTTTCCATCTTGAAAAACAGCTGATTGTGTGGCAATTTGAATATCTAATTGGCGCAATTCTTCATTTAATGACCGATATATAGGATAGTTATCCAGGATAGACCTGACACCATCTTCAGTTTGTAAGAAATTCCAATCAGCACGAGCTTGGGCTAGTGGTAGTTGTAGTTGTTGCAGTTGTTGATTTACACCTGTGATTTGCTCTCCAATTGCTTCCGCTAGGACTTCTGGACTGAGAAAGTTATGCCTACGTTGGAACTGTTCTAATGTTGCCTGAACCTGGTTGACGCGTCTTTGTATCTTGGGTAGTTCTTCATCTAGATATTTTAAACTTTCACTGAGGGTATTTTGCTCTTGTTGTTGACTGTAAGCTATATAATCGGCAGCAATTTGTTCTAGTACATCTTTGGATTCCACAGGGTTTTGGCTACGATAATTGACTTGGATAATTTTGGTTTGACCTACACGAGAAATCCTCAGACCCCGAGTCAGATATCCATAGTTGATGTTTGGATAGTCAGCTTGTAACTGTTTAATGCTGTTTTGCAGAATATCATAACCCAACATCACGAGAATTTGAGTTTCATAATCGAAACTCTTTGTAATTGTTCGGTTGATGTTATCGCCTAAGTTTAACAACTCACTCCTATTATCAGGGGTTTCAACCAGGATTGTAAAACTGCTTTCATATTCTGGTGGGCTTTGGGGATTTAAGTAAATCTTTACACCTACACTGGCAAGTACAGTTGTAGCTACTCCCACAACAACTACAATTCGACGCCTTAACAAACTTAAAAATTCTTTGTAATTCCAATCCTCCCTTTGTTGCTGATTTTCTTGTTGCTGATTGTCCAGAAAAGGGGGATAGGGAAAAAATGGAGTGATGGAGTTTCTCGTCTGTTCGGGATTTACGGGTTTATCAGTTTGATTGTGGATATTAGACATATTTTACACTTTGCTAATATAGCTAGTAATTTTGTGTGATGTATCTTTTCTGATGTTGGCTATTTTTTGGTGTAATCTTGCTATTTTGATTTGGGCTTTTCTATAATTATTTGACCATATTTGTTTATGGCGGTTCAAATATTCCATTCTTGCTAACTTTTTCTCATACTTTTTATAACTTTTTACTCCATTAAATATTTCTCCTGTTGATAATGTAGCTAAGTGATTGATTCCTAAATCAACTCCTACAAACTCTTGATTTTTCTCTGTTTCATTGCCTTCAACTTCTATTTTCCAAGAGATAAACCTGCCTGTCGGCAGACATGGCCACTTGTCAGCCTGTTTACTGATGGTGACAGATTTCGGTTTATATCCTGTGGGGAGAATTTCATAAGTTTTTATCCAACCAATTACGGGTACTTTTACCTTTCTGTAGTCAATTTTTATGGCATCAAGAGCAGATGAGTGGAAATTTCAGCAAATGTGAGTATTTGTTAGTATTAGTTAAGAAAACAGTAACTAGCTACTAACCCTGAACTGTTGACACCTGATACCTGCTGAGTAGATAACACTTTCTATCAATACACTATTTTACTACTTTGTCAATGAGTAAGTCCTATTTGCTTCAGTGGTTTTGGCTCACTCCATTTCCTGATAAATAGCACTCAATGACATTAATTTTGCAGTAGCAAGATTATCCCATATGTGCTTATAAAGGTTAAGGTGATAGGGGCTAAAAGCACAAAATGCCTACATCCTGTGTGTCCTTGCTATCTAAGAAATACAAGGGTATTAGTCGGATAGATTCATAGAGATTTATACAGTGTTGATACATGAAATAACAATGATGTTGTGATAGTGTGATATGTATGATATTTTAATATTGTGATCCTGTGATATTATAGCTACTATAAGTGCTGAATCCTGCGATAAGATTTTCTAATTTCTCAAGTTTGGTATCACCAATACCAATGCACAACTTGAACAATATCCTCAAAATCTTAACATTCTAGGACTTACGCATTGACAGGATCAACCAAATATGAGGTATGGGTTTCGGGCATTTTAACGTGATTTTTTAATTATTTTTGGGCGATAGCGAAGCGCTGCTGCAAGCAGTTCGCTATTGATTGGAAGTTAATCGCCAAAAGCCTGAAACGATGGATTTTCGTTCATGCACATCATGGTGAATTTGTACAGTGCGTAAGTCCTACATTCAACTCTTCTGTGTAGCTACATAAATAACAGCTTAGTATTAGCCTAAATTAAAAATTAATTGCGATGTATGAAGAATGCTCAACAGACCTACAAACCATTAGGACTGTCGTCGGTAGATGGTACAAACAAGGGTGATGATTGTTTCTATGACCAAACAATTAAGTTATCTGTAGTTACACAGTTTTTTCCTCCAGACTATGCTGCTACCGGACAATTAATTGAGGAACTTGTACAGCAGTTAGAACAGCAGGGGGTAGAGATTGATGTGTTTACCAGTCAACCTGGATATGCGTTCAGGGTGAGTAAGGCTCCCCGTGTGGAACTGCGTGAGCAAACTAAGATTCATAGGTCTCGGACTGCGCAAATGTGGACTGGGAGAATTCGCGGAAAGGCTGTAAATGGAGTTTTATATAGCACTCGTGCTTTTTTGTATCTGCTCTCACTTTGGCGGCGAAGTAATGTGTTACTGATCACAACAGCACCACCATTTTTGCCCATTGTGGGTTATGCGGCTAATCTGCTGTGGAAGTTGCCCTATGTTTGTATAGTCTATGATTTGTATCCAGATGTCGCGATCGCACTGGGTGTAGTATCAAAGCAGCACTGGGTAACAAAACTTTGGCAAGGTTTAAATCAGAGAGTTTGGCTCAAAGCTGGGGGAATTGTGGTTCTCAGTCCAGAGATGAAACAACGGGTTGTAGAATACTGTCCCCAAGTCGCCCATAAAGTTTCTGTAATTCATAGCTGGGCTAACCCAGATTTAATTGTACCTATTGCCAAATCAGAAAACTGGTTTGCGTGGAAGTACAACTTAGTCAATAAATTCACTGTCCTTTACTCTGGGAATATGGGGCGATGTCACGACATCGATACTTTGTTAGTAGCGGCCAGAGAATTACAACATGAGTCAGTGCAGTTTGTGTGTATTGGTGGGGGTGCTAAACGGGAAGAGTTGATTGCTAGGGTCTCTCAACTAGAGCTAAGTAATTTTACATTTTTACCTTATCAAGATAAGGAAGATTTAGCCTATTCTCTCACAGCCTGCGACCTGTCTTTAGTGAGTGTTAACCCCAGCAGCGAAAGTTTAGTATTGCCGAGTAAGTTGTATTCAGCATTATCAGCTGGGAGACCATTGGCGGTAGTTTGTTCACCCGACTCTAGCTTAAGAAAAATAATTACTGACGCTGAATGTGGGGCAGCATTTGACCATGGGGATGGTCAGGGACTGGCGACATTTATCCGTTTATTGCAAAGTAACCAAACACTAGCAGAACAGATGGGTAAAGCTGGCCGTGAGTATCTACAATCCCACTTTACACCGCAAATTATTTGCCAACAGTATCTTGAGGTTTTACTGCAAACAGCGAATATTAAAAAGGGTAAAAATTTTTGAAATTACTGCTTGAATTTGTGGTACAATCGACTTGTGTAATAAAATAAGATAAACCTAAAAATGAAATAATTCCTAACGGGGTTGTTTGAAAAGTTTTAGATGGTGACTTTATACACTTGCAGATCCCCCCTAACCCCCCTTAATAAGGGGGGAAA
>NZ_BJCE01000309.1:0-5178 GCF_005402885.1 Sphaerospermopsis reniformis | reverse complement strand
AATCCCAAAAAATGCACACTTTTTCCGGTATACCCTTCAAAACCCTTGCACTAATTTCTGTGTTTATCAGCCTCTAACCTTTGATATATCAAGGTTTTAGGTTTATTCAGCAAACCCTAATTACCAGAGTTTGTTTCTGGATGTTTCCAGTTTAAAGGATTTAATTATAGTGTCTTCCACAGTTTTTACAAACTCTGGATAGGATTTATCTTCAGCGCGATAGGTGAGAATATAGGCTTTTTGACCATTAACAATCCATACTTGCATTTCTTGGAAATTTACCTTGTGAATATTATCTCTACTTTCATAAACTACTTGATAACCTTGTGTTTCACCAAGTTGTATAGGTTCAGATTTGATAATTTTCGTATTTTGTCCTGATTCTTCAATTCGTTGGATAGAAAACTTAGTATAATCTTCCAAAGTTTCCGACGAGAATAACTCCTCTGTAGTGATAAAAAACTCTGGAGTTAGAGAAGATGAAATCGTATTTTTCGGAACAATTCGCGTTAATTGATCTATAGCTGGCGTTTCTTCCCAATCTTTAGGATATTGAAACTTAATCCCAGATTTTGCATATTCTACTACTTCTACTACTTTTGGTGATCGCAAATAACTATTAACACCTATCACACCAACAATTATTGGCAATATCAAAAACACCGATTTGATCAATAAAGGCTTTAATGTTTCAAGTTGTTTAGGAATAATTGTTGGTGGTTCAGTCAGTGGTTCAGTCAGTGGTTTACTTATTCGAGATTCATTTATAGCCTTCATCACTTCTGCTGCTGATTGAAACCGATGTCTAGGGTTAACCTTGAGCATTTTATCTAAAATATTAGCTAGAGAAGGGCTAATAATTCTACTAGCTTGTTGTCGCCAATTTTGGTAATTATTGCTAAGGTAATCAACGGGAGTTGTACCTGTGAGTAACTCCAGACAAGTAACAGCCAAACTATATAAATCACTAGACGGATAAATTTGTCCTATTATTCCTTCTTCAGGTCTTTGTTCAGGAGCAGCGTATACTTTTGTATGAAAAACTATAGCTGATTGTACATTTATTTGACCGGAGAAAACCTGTTTTACTGCCCCAAAATCAATTAAAAATAGTTTTTGTGTGGCTGTTTCTCTAACAATATTACTGGGTTTAATATCTCGATGGATAGAATTTTGATCATGAATAAATTGTAAAATCGGTAAAATTTGCTTTAAAAAATCTAAAATCTCTGTTTCGGAAAAACGACCTTTCCTTCTGAGTTCCTTAGATATATCTTCACCTTGGATATATTGTTGTACTAAATATTTAAACTCAAGTTCTTTTTGTTGACCAAAAGCAGGAGCAGTAAAGGAAAAATAATCATATAAAGTAGGAATATTCCCGCTATTATCACCTAAAAATTCTAAAACCTGAGCTTCTCGATCAAAAGCTGCTTTGATTCCTTGAATTATTCTGTTAACAACCTCTGGATCATTATTTGCGGATTGAATCGCATCAACTTTAGCTTGTATCTCATCAACTTTAATATTCAATCGTTTGATCACACATTGACGCTGATTCACAGAATCTAAATCAATAGCTTGAAAAGTAGCGCCAAATCCCCCTTTCCCCAGAGGTTTAATAGTTTGATAATGTCCCTTTCTCCCCTGTAATATTAGGGGCATTCCACAAGCTTGACAAAATATCCCCGACTTAGTGTGAGAATCTGGAGAGTCAGGAAAACGGTTTTCAGGACTAGGGCAGTGGGGTCGGGTACAATAGTACATGATAGATAAAATAATACATGATATAGTTACAGTATTGATCCATCAGATTGGATTGTATCATAAAATGAACTTCTAAGTAAACACCTGAATATTTTCAAAAAATTAGTATATAATTAATTTATCTGTGTATCAAGTAGCCTTGCTGAATTGAGACATGAAAATCAAAAATTCCATATCTCAAACTCCGCGCCTCTGCGTCTCTGCGTGAGAAAAATTCATATTTTCACTCACCAACACCTATAAAGTTTAAAAGAAAGTAGCGCCATAATCACCAAAATTCAGTAATCAAAGGTCAAGTATTATGCAACTACCAGCATTAACTAGTGTCTTAACATTCACCGCATTGACAGTTACCCTGAGTGTTAACCCCGGTTTGAGTCAAGAGATTCCCAAGCAAGAAGTTAGTTTTGCTTGTCGTTCAATTTCTTACAAAGGTAATACGGAAAAAGTTCCCACTACCATGGCCTTCGTTCCCAACAAAAAACATGACCCTTATGTACCCATAATTGCTTGGAGATCCGACTCTTTTCCCAATAGCGGATGGACTCCTACAAAACGCTGTGAAACAGTAAGTAGAAAATTCCAGCAATTTCACCAACAAGGCCAATTAGATTATTTAACAACCGGTAAGTTGAACGGTTTGGGAGTTATCTGTGCAGCTAAACCTGGTCAATGCAATAAAAACAATATTTTATTTAGTGTCAGACCAGGTGTAAACCCCACTACAGTTTTAGCTGAACTTAATGAAATCAGAGAAGGTAGAACTTCAGACTTAAATTGGCAAAATTCCGGTGAAAATACTTACTTGAATCTGGGTGAATATCTCAGAAATATCTCTAAATAACAAAATACCCCACCCTCTCACAAGGGTAGGTATTTTACATTGTCGTGAGGGCAAGACTTGGAGGACAAGGCAGACAAGGTGACAAGGGAGAAAATACGTAACTAGAATGTACAATTGGTAACAAAAACTGAGGCTAAACAGACCTTGTACTGAGCGAAGCCGAAGTACATTTTTCGTATAAAATCTTCCTTGTCTACTTTCCCTCCTTGTCTTCCTGGTCCTGCCTTCACAGATAATATTAAAAACCTACCCTTGTCAGAACCCTCCCCCTCCTTGACAAAGGGGGATTAAGGGGGGTAAACCACTACTAATAAAAACACTATTTAACTAATTATGAAACGTCAAATTGCCATTATCTCCTGCTTACTACTGCTACCCTATCCAGTGTCAGCAATAGAAACCCAAATCAAAACTACAAAACTTACACCAATATCCCAAAAGTGCAAATTACAACCAGAAGATCCACTAAACGGTATTTATTCAAACCGACAATTAGAAACCATTGCTAAACAAATTACAGTTAGAGTCAGAGACAAAGAAAGAGGCGCTTCCGGGACAATTTTCGCTAGAAAAGGTAACTCTTATTTAGTAGTGACTAATTCCCACGTTGTCAGAAGAATTAATAACATCAATATTATCACAGCCGATGGTCAAAAATATGCAGCTAAGATATTACCTAATACTAACTTTGATCAATTTGATTTAACTATATTAGAATTTACATCTAATCAACAATATTGTTTACCATCAGAAATTGCGGACAGAATCGCCTCCTTTGATATTAACCTAGAAACACCAGTTATGGCCGCAGGATATGCTGTATCTGAAGATAAATTAGTATTGACAACAGGAGAAGTACAACAAATCATCTCCCAACCGAGTTTAAAAGATGGTTATGAAATTGGCTATACCAGCGATATTCAACAAGGAATGAGTGGCGGTCCAATTATTAGTAATACAGGAAATTTAATAGGAATTAATGGCATTAGTTCCTATCCTTTAGTCAATTCTGCTTATATTTATACCAACGGAAAACGCCCCACAAATCCAGAAATTCAAGAGTTCAGAAAACTGAGTTGGGGAATACCCATTAAAACCGTTTTAGCTCAAGTTAAACCAGAAGTTCTCACCGCTTATAATTTACCTATCCCAGATATTAAACAGACAATAGCAGAAGTACCATTAACAGGTTGGTTAGGAGAATTAGAAGCAAAAGCTCAACAAATTACCGTCAGAATTGATAGTAGTAGCGGTACTAATGGTTCAGGGGTAATTATCGCTAAGGAAGGAGATATTTACACCGTTTTAACTGCGGCTCATGTAGTTTGTAAACCACCAGATCAAATAGGACTATGCGAGGCAAATACTTATAAAATCCTCACAGTAGATGGTAAACAATATAACGTAGAACCAAGCACGATTAAATTAGAAGAGGGGGTAGATTTAGCAGTAGTTAAATTCACCAGTCAGGACAATTATCAAGTTGCCACCTTAGCAAATTATAACCCAAGAGATGATGAATATATGTTCACGGCGGGTTATCCCAGGTTAGGAGAAAAATCACCTTGGCGGTTTACATTGGGACAAATTTATAGTAAGGAAAGAGGATTATTAGCTACTACCCAATCAGATTTTAATACTAATAGTTCTGGTACATCACAAAGTGCTAGTTCCTTAACAGGAGGATATGAATTAGTTTATAGTAGTATCACCTTTGGTGGTATGAGCGGGGGACCGGTTTTAGATTCCCAAGGGCGGGTAATAGGTATTCATGGCAGAACTGATGGAGAAACTGCTATTGATAATAATAGTAGTAGTCAAGAAACTATCCAATTAGGTAATAGTTTGGGTATTCCGGTAAGTACATTTTTGGCATTAGCTACCCGACTGAACACCTCAGCACAAAAGATAGAAACCACTCCAACACCAGAACTAAATCCACAACAAGTTAAGTCTATTCAAACAGCGATTTTATCAGTAGATGTATCTCAAAGTAATACTACCGCCAGTCAATGGTTAGCAAGAGGAAATCAACTGTGGCGGTTACGTCGTTATCCAGAAGCAATACAGGCTTTTAATGAAGCAATTAAGCAAAAACCAGAGTTTATTCACCTGGCTTATTATGGCAAAGGTTTGGCGTTATCTTGGAGTGGAGAATATCCAGAAGCTATAACTGCATTAGAACTAGCAGTGAAATTTAAACCAGAGTTTGTTCCTGCTTGGGATTATTTAAGTGTAGCTTATAGAGAATCAAACCAACTGGATAAAGCCTTAGTAGCTATCAATGAAGCGATTCAACTCCAGCCGAATAATCCTAATTTGTATAATGAGAAGTGGGGAGTTCTAGGCGCTTTAAAAAAATATAGAGAAGCAGAGGCAGCGATAAATAAAGCCATTGAACTCAGTCCCCGTGCAGCATTTTACAACAACCGGGGAGTTATCCGTGATGAATTAGGAGATAAGCAAGGTGCTATAGATGATTACAACCAAGCTATCAAGATTAATCCTAACTATGCCAATGCCTACATCGGCCGGGGAAATGTCCGTGATGATTTAGGAGATAAGCA
>NZ_BJCE01000308.1:0-5230 GCF_005402885.1 Sphaerospermopsis reniformis | reverse complement strand
GTCTGGTTGTTGGTGTCTGGTTACTGGTTGATGGTGACTGGTGATTGGTGATTGGTTACTGGTGACTGGTGACTGGTGACTGGTGACTGGTGACTGGTGACTGGGAAAGAAAATTTTAGATTTTAGATTTTAGATTTTAGATTGGAATTGACAAAAACAATCCAAAATCCAAAATCCAAAATCTAAAATAAGTAACTCCTGACTCCTGCTGTATTTATTATGAATTACCAAATGATGCCTACACGCAAAACACTGTCAAAATCTGACGTTGAAATCTCTTACTTGGAATGGAACAAAGGTCAAAACCCATTGCTGTTATTACATGGTATGGCTGATAATGCTTGGGTTTGGTCGAGTTTAGGAGATTATTTAGCGGCTGATTACCATATAATTGCCCCAGATATGCGTGGTCATGGTGAGAGTAGTAAACCAGAGAAAGATTATAGTTTTGAAAGTGCGATCGCTGACCTAGAAGCATTAATGGAACAACTGGGATGGAATGCTGCTCATGTTGTCAGTCATTCTTGGACAGGTAAACTAGCTGCTATTTGGGCGCGACAAAACCCAAAACGCTTAAAAAGTATCACTTTGGTAGATCCAATTTTCATCTGGAAAATGCCCAGTTTACTAAAATTAACTTTTCCTTTGTTGTATAAAGTTCTACCATTCTTAAAAACTATGGGACCATTTACCAGTTACGAAGAAGCGGAACAACAAATCAAACAACTAAGTCAATTTCAAGACTGGAGTGCTGTACAGCAACAAGTTTTTCAAGCGGGAATAGAACAAAAACCCGATGGAACTTGGGGTAGTAAATTTACAATTTCTGCCCGTGATGGTATTTTTGATGCAGTCTTAGAAGTACCAGGTTTTATTACTCCTGTTGATACACCTGCCCTCTTTATTCAACCAGAAAAAGGAGTAAACCGCCAAGATTGGCAAATTAAACCCTACAAAACCAACCTGAAAAACCTCACCTTTAAAAAATTACCTGGAAATCATTGGCCATTTCTAACCAAACCAGCAGAATTTAATCAAACTGTCGCCGAATTTTTAGCAAGACAAAAATGAAGGAGTCAGGAGTCTGGATTCAGAATAATTTTAGATTTTAGATTTTAGATTGGAGTTGACAGAAACAATCACCAATCACCAATCACCAATCACCAATCACCAATCACCAATCATGAGTCTCTGTATAAATCCTATTTGTCCTCAACCTAACCACCCAGATAATGATGAAAACCGCTTTTGTCAAAGTTGCGGTTCTCAATTAGAATTATTAGGACGTTATCGAGTTTTACGTTTACTAAGTGATAAAACTGGGTTTAGTAAAGTTTATGAAGCTTACCAACAAGACACACCAAAAATTCTCAAAATCCTCAAAGAAGAATTAGCTAACGATAGCAAAGCGGTTTCTTTATTTCAACAAGAAGTAGAAGTTTTAGGACAATTAAAACATCCTGGTATTCCCCAAGCAGAAGAATATTTTACCTATCAAACCAGAGCAGGTTTAACCCTGCATTGTATGGTAATGGAAAAAATCGAAGGACCGAATTTAGAACAATGGTTAAAACAACAACAAAACCGCCCCATTTCTGAAAGTCAAGCAATAGCTTGGTTAAAACAACTAGCCGAAATTTTATTATTAGTACATAACCAACAATATTTACATAGAGATATTAAACCATCTAATATAATGATTCGTCCAGATGGACAATTAGTATTAATTGATTTTGGCACAGCCAGAGAAATTACAAAAACCTATATTGCTAATAATGGCAGCATGACATCTATTTCTTCTTCTGGTTATAGTCCCAGAGAACAAATGAATGGTCAAGCATTGCCCCAATCAGATTTTTTTGCATTAGGACGCACCTTTGTATTTTTATTAACAGGATGTCAACCTGCTCAATTATATGATGCTCATTTAGATATTTTAAACTGGCGACATTTAGCAAATCATGTTTCCCCATACCTATTAAATTTTATTGATTGGTTAATGGCAAATGAACTTAATAAACGTCCTGAAAATGCCAGAGAAATCCTAGATAAATTAACAGAATTAGAAAATATATATACAGGAAGTAACGTAGCCACAGTCAATATAGTAGGTGGTTTAAAAACAGAAATAGTCACACCAACAACCACAACCAAAAATACAATTAAACCTCCCGAAAAACAACCCGAAAAATTACCCTTATTAGCCTTATTTACCGCCTTAATATGTTCCTTATTATTATTATGGACAGTAGCACTGGCAAACAGAAATAATAAATTTACCGTTGTTCCTGCTGACTATGGACAAGCACCGGTTAAAAAAGGACAAGTTGATTATTTTCCTTATGAAGAAGGGAAAGACAGTCAAGGGAAAGTAGCAGAATTTAACATAGCAGTTTTATCAGTAGAATATAAATGGCAACTAGGCAGCACCTTTCAAATTAAACATAACGATGAAATTATTAACCTTGAGGCTTTAAAAACTCGGTTAGAAGCAGAAGGAATACAGAGAATAATGGAAAATCCCAGTGAAATTATTTCTGTAGGTACAGCTTCCTGTGAAGGTGATGTGAACACAGAACAAAGTAGAGCGTTAGAACGTTCAAAGCAAATTCAATTATTAGCGAAACAATTATTTAGTAATACATCAAGTGTTCAAGGTTATAGATTATTAAACTTAGGACAATTTCAGAGAAAAGACTGTCAAGCAAATCAAGATTCTACAGCTTATCAACGCAGTATCATTATTATTGGAGTCAAAAAACAAGACGAGGGAGTAATATTAGATGAAGCACTCAGAGATAGATTAGAGAAAAAACCCTTTGCGGATTTTAAACTAGAAGATTATTCACTAGGTGCAGCAGATAAATTTAAAACAATTCCTAGTAATTTATAATCTTTCTTACTCTGCGTTCTCTGCACCTCTGCGGTAAATAAATCTGATAAAACTTATGGTCAAAAAAGCAGATATTAGCACCAAAAAACTTATTAGCTAACTTTCAATTTTCAATTTTCAATTTTCAATTTTTCATGCTCCCATTCCCGAATAACGCTTTAAACCTGCACGCCATAACAAGCGATTTGCACCTAAAAAGATCATAAACCAAGCTATAATTGATAAAAATCCTCTGGTTAAATCTACAGGTAAACCTACTAAAATACTAGCAGGGAAATTAATTAAATAAGGAAATGGTGTCATCATGGCAATATTTCGCACTGCTTCGGGAAAAACTTCTAAAGGTGCAATCATACCTGATAAAAACAGAAAAAATAAAAACCAAAAGGTTTCTAAAGCTGTAGCTCTTTCTGTCCAAAATGCTAACATTGCTAAGGTATATTGAATTAAAAATCTTAACGCAAAAGCCAGCAATGCAGCTAAGATAAATAACAATAAGTTAGGTAAAGTCGGTATCCAAAAAGCTTGGGGATATAAGATAAAAAAGAATCCTATTAATAGAAATACAAAAGGAAGTCGAGCAAATCTTTCAGAAATATGTCCAGCGAGATGATGAAATACTGGATCTATGGGTTGTAATAAGCGAGGTGAAAGTTTACCTTCTACTACTTGTTTTTCAAATTCAAAAATCACCCAAACAACTGTCAGTTGTCTAGCCAGAAAAACTGCGAAAAAGTAACGGGCAAAATCTAATGAATTTAAACTAAAATTTCCTCCTGCGGCGGCTTTTATCCAGACTCCCATGAGAATAATTGGTAAAGAACCAGATAATACCCATAATATGAGTTCTGAGCGATATTCTACCATATAGGCATAATATACAGTGAGCAAGGTTTGGATTTTTTTTAAAGGTTTTTTCATAGATATTTTACTCAAATTTTCTTATTAACTATTCCTGATTAAACTGTCACCTGTCAGCTATTAAACAAAACCTGCTTGAAAAACTCTACCAATTACTTCTTCTATTGGTGGTTCTGTGACTGTTAAATCAATAATGTCTAAATCAGCTAAAATTTTTGAAACGGTGCGAGTCAGTGCTTCTCTTTCAACTATAAATTTAACTTTTCTCCCTTCTAAAAGTTGAATATCACCATAAGAAGTTAATTTTTCCGCTGGTAATGGTTGGGATAATTCTACATCAATTTCTCGATAGGGTGCGAATTTTTCTAAGAGTCTATCTAAGCTACCATCATACATTAATTTTCCTTGGTGAATTAATAGCACTCGTTGACACAAAGCGGTAATATCTGCCATGTAATGGCTTGTTAATAATACTGTTGCTTGATAAAGTTGATTGTATTCTCGTAAAAAGTCACGCACTCCTACTTGAGCATTTACATCTAGTCCTAAAGTTGGTTCGTCTAAAAATAAAACTTGGGGACGATGTAAAAGTGCGGCTAATAGTTCTGCTTTCATTCTTTCACCTAATGAAAGTTTTCTGACGGGTTGATTTAGTTTACCTCCTAGTGATAACATTTCTGTTAATTCACCAACTCGTCGATGAAATTCCTTATCAGAAATGTTGTAAACTGCGGCGTTAATTTTTAAGGAATCTATTGCTGGTAAGTCCCATAGTAATTGCTGTTTTTGTCCCATGACTAGGGTGATTTTTTGTAGGAATGCTTCTTGACGACGAAAGGGAGTTAAACCAGCAACTTGAACTTGGCCACTAGAAGGATGAATTAAACCGGTCAGCATTTTTAAAGTTGTGGTTTTACCAGCACCGTTAGGTCCTAAAAAACCGACTACTTCCCCTGGTTCGATGGTAAAGGTAACATCTTGAACCGCGTTAATATTACGATATTTACGGCGAAAAAAGTGGTTAATTGTCCCAATAATTCCTGACTCTTTAATGGCGACTGGATAGGATTTACAAAGTTTTTCTGCTATAATTATTGACATAAAAAATTATTTCCTTGTATTTTATATATTGTATTCTTTCGGCTTTTTGGTTGCTGCATACTACTAATATAGCGTTTCCCAGTCTAATAGACATCTCCAGAAAAGAAATTATGGAACTTATTTATGGGGGCAGGGCGAAGCATTTGGGATAAGCTGTTGTGCATTTAATTTGTATAAGTGGAACAGGCATCTTGCCTGTTAAACAAGAGTTCAGAATATTAGGATTATACAATTTAGCTGTGTAACAGCTTATTTAGGGTTTGCTGAATAAACCTAAAACCTTGATATATCAAAGGTTAGAGGCTGATAAACACAGAAATTAGTGCAAGGGTTTTGAAGGGTATACCGGAAAAAGTGTGCATTTTTTGGGATTTC
>NZ_BJCE01000307.1:0-5237 GCF_005402885.1 Sphaerospermopsis reniformis | reverse complement strand
TCAGTAGAACAGTTAGAAGAATTATTAAATAAATTGCTAAACGAAGGAGGTCTTATTATTAAATGGGAGCGCAAAGTTAAAAATAAAGGTAATGCTGTTTATTCGATTTAGCTGCACAACAGCTTACCTACATTGGGATCATCCAAAGCATTTAAAATTCGTGTTAATACCTCTTCTGCAAAGCGTCCCTTCTCAACTAAATAAGCAATTTCTATAACCGTAATAGCTGAGATATAAATAGGATTACCTGTATTAACTGCTTGTTCTAATGCTGTTAATGCAGCTTCTGATAATCTCTGTAAATCAAAAACGTACCAAATTAAAGTATGTGTATCTGCAACCACTGATGTCATTAAATTATATCCCTTGGAAAATTACCCCACATTTCTTGACGCGCTTGATAAATATCTTCTTCACTAATATCTACTTTTAAATCAGCACATAATCCTCTAACATTCTGTAAAGGAGTTTTAAGAGTCATTTTTTGAGACAAAAATTCCGCAAAATCTAATAATTGCTGTTGTTTATCAACAGGTAAATGGCGTAACTTTTCTAACACAGATTGCTCAATATTCATTGAAAAATCTCCTGAATTTACTACATAGTATCACCTTACATCTTTGATTGTCGAGGCAATACCTCAGCCTAATAAATTAAAATACTGTTATAAAATTAAGGTGGGTTGAAAGGAGTGCTGCGATCGTACACAACATAAGTTATGTGTATTACCTGGAGATAAAATTTAAGGACAAATAATTTGGCAGCACAGCAATTTGGCAAGACAGACAACAATTTGTCAACGCAGACAAATTATTTGGCAAACGACAACAGAATAAATGGAGAATAGGAGACTCGAACCCCTGACCTCTGCGGTGCGATCGCAGCACTCTACCAACTGAGCTAATTCCCCTTGATCACATCCTATTTTAACACTCGGTCTTTATATTGTTCACATCTTGCTGCAAAAAAATTTCCTGTACCCGTTCTAATTCCAACTCTGTCAAATAGTCAACTGTCCAGTTAGCTTGACGCTGCAACATATGAAATGGGTAAGTATTGGCAACTCCTACAACTTGCATCTGAGCGCGTTTGGCTGCTTGAATACCCGCCGGAGTGTCTTCAATAGCTAAACATTCCTGACTTTGCAAATTTAAATCTGGATACACTTGATTTAATTTTTCTACAGCCAGCAAATAACCTTCTGGTTGGGGTTTACTGGTGGTGATGTCATCACCTGCGACGATAACCGTAAAATATTCAATCAGTTTAGCACGTTCCAGCACCAGTTGGATTTCTTGACGCAAAGCACCGCTAACTAAACCGAGTTTAAGGTTTTGCGATCGCACCTGAAAAATTAAATCTTCTATTCCCGAATACAAAGGCAATTTTTCCAGTTTTTCCAGTTCTTGTACATAAGCTTGGGCTTTACGTTGCAGCAATTCCATTAAATACTCTTCTGTAACCACTCTACCACGATTTTTGAGCAAATCTTGAAAACAAGCGCGATCGCTCCTTCCCAAACAACCTTGACGCTCATGCAGCTTTTGCGGTTGCAAATTTTCCTGCACTAGAATTTCATCTATTAATTTTAAATGAATTGTCTCATCTTTGATAATGACACCATTGAAATCGAATAAAACTACCTTTAAACTCATGCAAATACGCCAATGCCATAATAATTAAGATCCTCAACAATAATTATGATGTATTTTGGCGTGCATGACCAGCCCAGATACCGGGTAAAATTCCCAAATTTGATGGACTTTGTGCGTGAAAGGATAATCTATTCTCCCGACTTTTGTAGGGTTTAGCAATGCTAAACCCCTACGACTCCTTACCTTTATTCTTGATCTGGTCTAACACTTAAATATCTATCTTTGCGAATAGTATTGATCACAGTTTGAATGTAACTTTCTGCTGCTCCCAAAGTTTTTAATAAATGATTTCCTAACTCTAAAGCTGCTTCAAATTCAGGTTGTACAACTTCCTTCGCACCCATTTGGGTTAAAATATCAATTTCCTTGTTATTATGTGAACGAGCAATGACATCTAAATGGGGTGCAATAGTCAAAGCATTTTTTAAAAGTAAACGGGTACTAGCAGCGTCAGGAAGGGCGATCGCTAAAGCTTTAGCAGTGGCTAAATGTGCTTTTTCTAATACTAATTCTGAATCTGCATCACCAAAAATATAAGGTATTTGACGCATTCTTAATCTTTGTACAGATGCTTCGCTATTTTCAATAACTAAAACTGGATATCCTTCAGTTTGTAAGATATTAACAACTACTTGCCCTACTCTACCATAACCTGCTACCACTACATGATCAGTCATTATTTCTGGCATAGATATAGTTTTGGGTGCAGAAAATCTTTGTAAGAAATTCGCTAGTACGGGATTTTGATTTAAATTATCAGCAATAAAAGGAGCAACTTTAAGTGAGAATGGTGTAAGAATGAGTGTAATTGCTGTTGTTCCTAATAATAAAGAATAGGTTTGTTGAGATATCAATTCTAACTGCAAACCTACCAAAGCTAATACAAAAGAAAATTCACCTATTTGGTTAATTCCCAAACTGACTATAATTGCATTTTTGAGAGAATAACCAAATTTTAAAACAATTCCGAAAATAATTACGGCTTTACCCAACATGACTAAAGCCACAAGTTCTAAAATTATGGCAAAATTGCTGATAAGAATAGCCGGATCAATCAACATTCCAATAGAGGCAAAAAACAGACTAGCAAAGGTATCTCGCAAAGGTAAAATTTTGGCTAATGCCTGATCAGCATAATCAATTTCTGATATCATTAAACCAGCAACAAACGCTCCCATAGCAATAGAAAGACCCAATTTTGCAGTTATTACAGCAACTCCTAAACATAAAGCAATTACAACTAATAAAAATAACTCATTGCTTTCTGTAGCGGCAATATTGCTTAACACACGAGGCACTACCCAGCGACTAAATATAATTGCAACTCCAACAAATATTGTAATTTTAACTAAAGCCAAACTGAGAGCTACTGCAATATTTTCTGGTTGTTGTAAAGCTGGAATTATTGCCAACATCACACCCAAAGCTAAATCTTGAGCGATTAAAATTGCCAGCATAATTTGCCCATGTACTGTATTAACTTCACCCTTTTCTGTGAGGGTTTTTAATACTATTGCTGTGGAAGAAAGAGATAAAACTGCACCTAAAAAGATGCCTTTTGTAATGCTAGAAGCCCAACCTGTTAAGAGGGTGACTATTGTTACTAGAGCAATTGTTAAACCGATTTGTAATAAACTACCTTTAATAGCAATTTCTTTCACTCGTCTGAGTTCTGCTAAAGAAAATTCTACACCCAGCGCAAACAGCAGAAAGGCAACTCCAATTTCTGCTAAAGATTTAATTTCATTCACATTACTTAATAACTTAAACCCAAAAGGTCCAATAGCAAAACCACTAACTAAATAACCCAGTATCACAGGTTGACGCAACCGATGGGCAAAAAATCCTCCTAAAGCAGTAGCGACTAACACTGTTGTGATATCCAAAATTAAACTATGTTCTGTTGGCATCTTTTTTTTGAATTTATTTTGCTCAGGACTTACGCAAAAGGGAACGAAAGTAGGGGTAATACCCTTCGGGAAGCAAGCTACATAAATTACCCCTACGCAAGAATAAGGTTTTTAGTCATATCTTGCGTAAGTCCTATTGTTATCAACTGATGTCACTTACTTTCAGAGTAGCTTGAATTGATAACAGTAAACAGGTAAACAGATCCCCAACTTCTTCAAGAAGTCAGGGATCTATATCCAGGGATATAAAAAACCTTGGAACTTAAAAAAACTTGGAATATAAAAAAACTTGGAATATAAAAAACTCCAAGTCTGAAATTAAGATTTATTGGTTTTTGGTTTTGAGATTTTTTCCTTACAGTGTCAAAGATTGGGGGTTGGTTTCAATCAATTTTGCTAAATCTTGCAAGAATGCAGCCGCATGAGCGCCGTAAATAATACGATGGTCACAGGTGATGTTAACCTTCATTTGTTGACGCACACCAAATAAACCATCTGCGGTAGCGACAACTTGGGGACGAGCAGCAGCGATCGCTAAAATTGAACCTTGTCCTGGTGGTAAAATCGCATCAAAGGTATCGACACCAAACATTCCCAAATTAGACAGAGTAAATGTACCGCTATTATATTCCTCTGGTTGTAGTTGTTTCGCTCTCGCTCTATCTACCAAAGATTTCCAGTTGCGTGACAGAGAATAGATATCTACCTGATCGGCGTTTTGTAACACTGGTGTAATCAAACCACCATCATCCATTGCCACAGCGACAGAAACATTGATATTGGAATGATAAACAATACCTTGATCTGAATAACTGGCGTTAAGTAAAGGATGTTTTTGTAATGTCACCGCTACAGCTTTCGCTAATAGCGCCGTCATGGTGACACCTTTAGATTTAATTTGTTTGTAAAGTTTATCTAATCCATCCGTGGTAATGGTGTAACCAACATGGAATATAGGTACAGACAGGCTGGCCATCATATTGCGTACCACCGCATTTTGCAGAGTAGTTAATGGTACGACTTGACCAGGAACGGCAGCAACAACTGGGGCGGGTGCAGGTGTTGGTTTTGCCGGGGCAGCGGCAGCGGGGGCGGGTGCAATAGGAGTAATAACCGGGGTAGTAGGTGGCTGAACTTTACCAACAGCAGCTTCTATATCTTCGGCGACAATGCGACCGTAAGGACCACTACCTTTAAGGTTATTTAAATCAACTCTTAATTCTTTCGCCAACTTGCGAGCGCGGGGCGAAGCTACTAACCGTCCTTCCCGATGGTTTGAGCCATTTTGAGAAGCTGTTGCAGGTGCGGCTACAGTTGCAGCAGCGGCCACAGGTACGGGCGCGGGTGCGGGTACTGGTTCAGCTACAGCACTACCACCACCAGCCATAGCCTTAGCGGCTTCTATTTCTGCTTCTGTTTCGGCAACGTAAATACTGTATTAAAACTTCCGCGATCACTTTCGGTAAAGTTTTCGCCGAATGTTCATAAGTCAAAGTTAAAAATTGACAACCTTTTGCTACCAACTCCGGTTTATCAATCATTTCTTCTAATTGAAATTGATTATATGCACCATTTAAAACCTCATCACTTGCATCAGCAATAGCTTTCTCTATAACCTCCTCTAAAATTAAATCTTCCCATTCATCAACATTAATATAATAGGATTTTTTAT
>NZ_BJCE01000306.1:0-5260 GCF_005402885.1 Sphaerospermopsis reniformis | reverse complement strand
TCAATTTATTCAACTTTTAGGATATTAATAAAGGAATTAATCAGATTTTGAATGAAAGTAGATATTTTTTTCATCTTGATTCACTAATATGATATTTTGTCAAGATAATTTAGATGCGTTTCCCCTGATTTTCTTGGCGACTTTTAATATATGCTTTGTGATGTGTCATTTCTTGCTGAGAGTATTTACTTGCTTTTTTTATGTATTCTGCTGCTAGTTTATCAGACTGAAGATACAGTTTGTCTATCTTTTCTTGAGCATAATTTCCTAACTTGCCTGTTTCTAAAGCCTTTTCTATTCCAATAAAACTACTTTTAACTTGTATAGGAAAATAGCAATCATTCCATTGAATTATTACATCCCATCGTAAACCAACATCAGCGACACTATCAGATGGAGTTTGAGCCGCAGTAATTCCAGGAAGTGCATTCAAAGCACAACAAATAACATCAACAGTTTTTTGTCCATGTTCATGATTACTGCTTGTTTCTAAATAGCCTCCAAGAAATTCGTTACACATACTCCCAACAAATTCGGGAGATTGAGAATAGCATTTACCCCGGATACCATACAAATTGCGATCAATTCTACCGGAAAGTACAAAACGATTTTTGGCATCTTGAAATAGTTCTAACTCCCCAGCACTTTTTGAAAGTTGTATAAGACTGGAAACAATTGATTTACTGTCTATTTTAGATTCTTTAATTTTTTGTTGCTGCAAGAAAACCAAACATTTTTCTAGCAGCAATTTTTGCTGATCTTTTGTAAGTGATTGCCACCATTTATTAGTTGCAATTCCATCATTTATCCCGTTTTGCCACTCTAAAATTACATCAGGGGGAATGGAAATTGGTAAATTAAAATTTAGGATCATAAGATAATTCTCCAGTATTAGATAAGTGATTAAATTATTTCAAATCTTGATAAATTAATATAATTAAGAAACTTTATTAATACAAGTTAATACACCAGATTAGCAATAAATACATTACCAAAAAATATAGATTAATTAACTAAACATCTGCAAAAAAGCCTTCAAATCATTTAATATAGGATGTTCAAAATCCCATATTTCTGATTTATTGGACATTGCATATTCAAAACTACATTTTTTTTCGGCTTGCTTTTTTTCCTTATTTGAACAAGTATCAAATCTTAAATACATAGAAACCCAAAATTTATTAAAATCCTTAATTTTGATTTTTTTTCCATGACTTTCTAAACAATCTTTCCAACTTTCTAAGCAGTCAGCATAAATCGAATTTTCTTTCTTAATCGTTTTTAAAACTGTTTCCAACTCTCCTTCTCCATTAACATTCGTAAAGTAACAAGCTAGTTGAAAATTAAAACTATCAAAATTTATATCCACAAAATTATTAATTTTTGTCAATAATTGTGTTCGTGGAAAAACTGCTTGAATGCAATCATTAACAAAATTAATTCTCTCAATTTCTTGTTTATCATCAATATCAATAACAATACCTATTCGTTCAACTTTACCTTTTTGTATATCCGCTTTTAAATCATAAAGAGCTTCTTTGAGCTTTTTAGGATCTAACCCTTTCATTGATTTATAATCGTCCTCCGAAATCATAATCGCAGGAGCAACTTCTATATTAAAATTAAGGTAACGAATAATTGCTTGTAAAAAATATTGATCATTTTTACTTTCTACAATCAAAATATTGCTACTCACCTCTGACCTCCTTATTGTGACTTATACCATACTCTAAAGTATCTAAATCTCTCTTAATAGCAACTATTTTACCAGTTTTCACATTTCTAGTTAACTCAAAATGAGCAGCCATATTTTCATACTCAGCACCAGCTTCAATAAAAGATTTAATCATTTCTAAACTGTGAGTTGTAGCAAATATTTGTATGTTTAACTCCCTAGCTAATCTGTACAAAATACTCCAAAAAGCAACTTGATTTGAGTGATGAATACCATTTTCTATCTCATCAATTAATATAATACTATTCTCATTATTCACAATCCTTAAAATAATATCCGCAATACGATTTATGGCATCACCAAACAAAGCTAAAGGCAACCTTTTTTTTCCTTCTTTCTTCACCCAAATATTTCCTTCACCAATAGTCATTGTCTCTATACTAATAATAGCAGGATCGATAACTTGAAAGGTGCTGAGAAGTTCTTGATCTTTATCTTTTAAACGAGATTTATCAAATTCCTCTGCCAATTCCCTGCTGCCAACTCTTAAGAAGGAGGGGATAAAAAAAGCATCTTTAATATCAGGAACTTTAATATCTCTGGCTATAATACCCTTAACACTAGACATGATTAATGTTTCAAATGCTTCTCCATTATTAATTGTTGTTTTTAGGTGCATTACAGATTTTACAGACTCACTTCCTGAAAAAAGACTGATAAGTTTTTCGTTATCATCATTATTATCCTGTTGATATGTATCTTCTAAATTTTGGACAGATTCATCTACAAATACTTCAATTTTTTTGGATGAATCATTTTCTAGGATAGCTTCAATCTCTATTGGATTATTTTTATTTTCTTCAAAAAAGAAGTAATTCCAGGTATTTTCTGGTAAAGATTGTCTAAACTTTGATGATTCTCTTCTTATTTGTCTTAGTAAAAAAATAGTATCTGGTCTTGGTTTACTATTAAGAAATAATGCTTCTAATAATGCAGTTTTACCAATATTATTTTTTCCACTAATTAAATTAATTTTCTCGAAACCAGATATTTCTAATTCCTCAAAATATCTAAAATTTTTAATCCTAATATTTTTAATCACTGTAACCTCCATACTATGTGATCATTCCCAGTTGGGTTATCGGTTTGACGTTAAGTTGACACCAATTGCTAAACCCCTACATTTTATAGACAGGGAATTAATTCCCTGTCGGGTTATGGGTTTTACTAATAAATTAAGTTCCAGACTGCCAAGAATTGATATACTCAACCTGATCAGCAGTCAAACTATCAATTGCAATACCCAACGCTTGCAACTTCAAACGAGCAATTTCTTGATCAACCTCAGTAGGAATAGAATACAAACCAGGTGCTAACTTACCCTTATTCTTCACGAGGTATTCACAAGCTAACGCTTGGTTTGCAAAACTCATATCCATCACCGCGCTAGGATGTCCTTCCGCAGCAGCGAGGTTAACTAAACGACCTTCACCCAGTACAATCACAGATTTACCACTGTTGAGAATATACTGCTCTGTGAAAGGTCTTACAGTCTTGATTTCCTTAGCTTGACTTGCTAAGTATTTCAAATCTAACTCAATATCAAAGTGACCAGAGTTACAAACGATCGCCCCATCTTTCATGACATCGAAGTGTTCACCCCGGACTACGTGCTTGTTACCAGTCACAGTAATAAACAAGTCACCCTGAGATGCAGCTTCAGACATGGGTAATACCCGGAAACCATCCATTACCGCTTCAATAGCCTTAATGGGGTCAATTTCGGTAACGATAACGTTAGCACCCAAACCACGCGCACGTAAAGCAGTACCTTTACCACACCAGCCATAACCAGCTACTACAATGGTTTTACCAGCCAGCAAAATGTTTGTAGCGCGGATAATGCCGTCTAAGGTAGATTGACCAGTACCGTAGCGGTTATCAAAGAAGTGCTTGGTGTCTGCGTCGTTAACGTTCATCGCGGGGAAGGTTAACACACCATCAGCCAACATGGCGCGTAAACGGACAATACCGGTGGTGGTTTCTTCGGTTGTACCAATTAAATCTTTAATTTGATCTTGACGGTGTTGAACCAATTCGGCTACTACATCACTACCGTCATCAATAATAATGTTAGGACGATGATCTAAAGCGATTTGCACGTGGCGGCTATAGGTTTCCGCATCTTCGCCTTTCATCGCAAATACAGGAATTTCATAATCTGTGACTAAACAAGCAGCCACGTCATCCTGAGTTGATAAGGGGTTACTGGCAATTAAAACTGCATCAGCACCACCCGCTTTTAAGGCGATCGCCAAATGGGCGGTTTCGGTGGTAACGTGGGCGCAAGCAACTAAGCGCAAACCAGCAAAAGGCTTTTCTTTCTCAAAGCGATCGCGAATTTGCTTTAATACTGGCATTTCCCGGCCAGCCCAGTCAATACGTTGTCTTCCCAAGGGAGCGAGAGCGAGGTCTTTAACCTCGTGCTTTAATCTGGGAGCGGTTGCGGTCATGAAAATTATCCTCTAAAAAATGCAACAGGTTGATAAACCTTTACGTACTTTAACAATATTTTCTGACAAGTAGCCATATTTTCCGGTAAATACTCATTCCCGATTGATCAGCAAAGGTAATTTTTCATTGCTAGATAGTGGAACAGGCTTCTAGCCTGTTGACGGGCAAGACTTGTACTGAGTTTATCGAAGTATGCCCATCCCACATTTTATATTGAATTATGACCAGCTACTTAGCAGTGAGTAGATTTGATTAAATCAATGAAGCCAAAGTTTGCATCAATAGCTGAGATTCCTTACCCATGTCACCTGGTAATAAAAATTGATACCATTGTTGTAACTGCTGCCGAGCTAAAGTATAAAGTGGATCATCAATACCTGAGTTAAAAAGTTCCATTATTGCCTGTCTTTGAGTTTTTCCGCGTCCTAAAATCCTCAGCCATAAAGTTGAAACATCTATAGGCAATTCACTGGTAACAACAATAGTAGTACAAAAAATTGCAGGTAAATTATAAACACCTGGAATATTAGATGATTTAATTCCAAATCCTCGAAAATGGTCAGGGAAAATAGAGGGGAAGATGATCAATTGAGTTTTATTATCTTCTTCTTTTGATTCTTCCTGATCTGTATCTTTTAAAGTTTCATTGACAGGAATAATCTTACCATCAGCTTCACTTGTCCATGTTAAAAAATGACTGAGACAAGTTCGTAATTCCCAGATAAGCTGTTGTGCAGCGTAGAGGTGAAATAATACACGGATTTGAAGTAAATTCTCCCAATAGTCCCAAGGATGTCCTAGATTTATTGATGTCAGGTTCAAACAATACATCTACCATTTTTGCTTCTGCCACCACTTCAGGACTAACCAATATACGCGGGTTATCAGTAAAAAGTGTTTTTATGTATGTACTTTCCCAGCCTAATCGAGAAGGATGTTTATAGACTAGACCTGTCCGAAAATTAAAAAGGCAGTCTGTGTATGGCTTTGAGGATGTTCTCATTTCAGCCAGACTTGACGTAATCATCAGGGCTAGAGATAGTTACTGTTAGTATAGCCCGGAAAAAATGC
>NZ_BJCE01000305.1:0-5304 GCF_005402885.1 Sphaerospermopsis reniformis | reverse complement strand
TCAGTAGAACAGTTAGAAGAATTATTAAATAAATTGCTAAACGAAGGAGGTCTTATTATTAAATGGGAGCGCAAAGTTAAAAATAAAGGTAATGCTGTTTATTCGATTTAGCTGCACAACAGCTTAAAACGTCCACAATCTTATGTATCTAAGTATGAACGTGGTGAACGTCGTCTTGACGTAATTGAATTTTTAGAATTAGCTCAAGTTCTAGAAATAGATCCTCTAACTTTTATTGAAAATTTGCTCACATACACTAAAGGAAGGTAGTTATTCTAATTCAAATTACTGATTTTAATGCAGCTAATACTCTTATTAATAACCATTACAATACGGAGTGGAAAGAGATTGAAACTGTATTGACTGCAATGCCTTTACATATTAAAGCTTCAAGTCAAGCTAATAAAAAAGGAGAACCTATTTTTGATCCCGTAGGAACAAATTTATATATTACAAATTATCTCAATAAATCAGGGTGGAATGTATTACCAATTCCCAATCAATATAAGTTTTTTGGTAAAGAAATTGACCTGGCAAAAGCCGGATTAGTAATTGAAAATCAGTTTTCTAATTATCCATTTTTGCTTAACAACACAGCAAGAGTAGAATTTTTATTTCAGAAACAAATTTTATTGGCAGGAAACCCTATTAAATTAATAGTTATTATCACTAAATCTCAAGTATTTCCTTCTGCTAATAGTTCATTGTACTACGAACAAGCAGTTAAACAGTTACTAGCACTCGATGAAATTGCATTGTTTAAAATACCGATTAGAGTAGTTGGTTTATTTGAAAATACAAATACAATTACATCAGCTATTTGGACTGAATATGGAAAAACTACTGCTCGAAATATTGTCACACAATATCAACGTCAATACCAAATAATTCCAGGGCGGAAAAATAATCAGTATATATTTCAGTTGATATGATAAATATACAAATATATATTTAGTTATTTTGATGATTTATTTTTAAATATTCTTTATTGACTCCATAATTGAAGTTCGATTTGTTCAACTTTTTCTGTTTGCTCACTTGTTTTATTTTGCAACTTGTTTTTTTTGGTATTGCCATTCAATTTTGGATCTGTAGGAACTTGTTCATTTCTCAGAACTGCTGCAAAAGCAGCTTCTTCATAGAATAATCTATCTTCCATCTCTTGTAAGTGATATTCTTCAGGATAAATTTTAGCTTGGCTTCGTTCTGAAGGTCTATTTCCTATTTGTAAATCAAACCTAAATTTTTCAATAGGTTCTCCAGTTTTTTCCACATAATCACGGAGAGTTTTTAAATTGGGGAAATATCCATTTTCATTTGGTTTACCACTGAGACGACGTAGAGCAACTTCATGATATTTTGGTTCAATCTCTGTCCCGATAAAATGACGTTCATAATCTCTAGCTACTACTGCTACAGTACCAGTACCCATGTAAGGATCTAATACAATATCATTTTTATCAGTTGTGGCTAAGATAATTCTAGCTACCAAGTCTTCTGGAAACTGACAGGGGTGTATAGTTTGTTCTTCATGGTTATGTTTAACATTACGAAAAAGCCAAATATCACCAGGATTTTTACCATCTGGATGACATGAAAGTTCACCCTTACGACTTCCACGATAATGTTTTTTGTTTTGATATTTTTGGGGAACTCTAATAGCATCTAAATTAAATTTATAATTATCAGATTTACTAAACCAGAGAATTGTTTCATGTCTACAAGAAAATTTTTTTTGTGCGTGTAGACCATGCTGTCTAGCCCATATAATACGATTACGAGGAATTAAATTACAAGATTCAATAATAGGAAAAAACCGAATATCCAAAGGAATCAACATTCCTTTATCAGCAAAAGCTCCAACTTGCCAAAATAAAGAACCTGTTTTTTTAAGAATCCTAGCACATTCTTTTAATACTAATGTCTGTTCTTCTAAATAAATGTTCAGGGCTTGTTTTGATTCATATTCTTTACCTAAATTATAGGGAGGTGAAGATACAACTAAATCTACACTTTCGTCTGGTAATTTACATAGCATTTGTAAGCATTCTTCTAAAAGAATTGTATCTATGGGTATGTTATTTAACTTAATCTTCACTTTCGTATTTACCTCATAAATAAGCATATAAATCCATAATAACTTATTTTACGTTATTAGTAAAGTGTCATTTTGTGATTTTGAAGGTGAGTCTATCCAGACCCACCCTAACCTAAATTATACCAAAGCTGCTTCTCCTTACTAACTACCCTACCCTCATCCTCAAAACCGGCAATTTGATCACATTAACAACATACTTTTTACATCTTCTAAAGACATTGAAACGCTATCTTTATCTTCTTCCTTAGCATCTCTCAAATCTCGTAAATCTTCCAAATCTTCTAACAATTCCTTAATCTTCAAAAATTCCTCATAAGGTAAAACAGCAAATTGTTTTTCACCATTTTTTATTAAAAACTCAGGATGTAATTCAATCATTTTTTTAACTCCTATTACTCATAAGCTTTACTACGATGCTTAACCCTATACACGATTATAGTTTGTTCTTCTAATTCAAACAAAACTCGATAATCACCAACTCTTAAACGATATTCTGGAGTAAAATTTGTTAAGTGCTTCACATCTCCTTGTAAATCTTCTTGCATTGCTTCAATTTTATTGATAATGCGTTCTCTGTCATTTACAGAAATTTTCTGTAAATCTTTAATCGCTTTGGGTTTAAATTCTATTTGGTACTGCACATATTTTAACCTTTTTCAAAACATTAAGGTGAGTTCATCACAGACCCACCTTAACCTAAATTATACTAACAAAGTTTTCCTTTATTAAGCCACAGCAAACTCTGTAAACTTCCGAGTTTCAGGATCATGAAATGCTAAAACAATATCTTCTTTTGGTACACCTTCCCTTAATAACTCATTTGCAATACCTTCCTCTGTCCAATCTTCCTCAATGTAAATTTTATTGTTTTTAATTCTTACATGAACATGAGTTGATTTGAGTCTTTTATCTTCTTTCCAATCAACTGTTAACCAAAGATAATGATCATGGTTTTCATCAAATACTAAACAGGTTTCAGAATTATAATCAGGTGATTGATTAACTAATTGATCATATTCTGTGAGAATTTTCTTGATTAATTCTCGGTATTTTATGATTTTATCCATGATACAATTTCCTCCTTTTTATCATTAAAAATAATCAAATTCATTTGATGGCGTTGAATTACTGCTTGAATTGATTTCCTTTGAAAGAAAGTATTAAAGACTGAATTTTTTATTCCTAAATAAAGTTCATAATCTTTGTGAGAAAGTTCGAGAAAGTCACGATAGAGAAGATATTAACCTAAAGCATTTTGAAAATCATTCATTGGTGAAGGATTGATAAAACTTTTGATTTCAACAACAATTCTCCGGTTTTTTTGTTCTGCTAATAAAGTTTTTTCTGCTAATAAATCAGCATAAAGGTTATCATCTTCATATTCAAGTGTATAAGAATCAGCTAAAATTGTCCAACCATCTTTGATTAAAGCATTTTTAACTACATCGTGGTAGATATCTTTCGCTGGCATTTTTACCCTGTATGTTAAGTAGTTATTTTGGCTAGTTAATATAATTATACTAATTTATTTAATAGGCGATCGCACTTCATTCTACTTATATTAAACAGCGATCGCTCTTCCATTATCCCTGAACACAGTGATACCTATGGTGAGCTTCGCTATCTCTCTCACAAACCATAACCAAACAGCGATCGCCTTAATTAATTCTGGTAATATTGTATTTCTGCGGTATTAGTTTCTGAAGACAATTTTAGTTTATGATCACCTTGTCTTGATTTGTCAGGAGGTTAAATAGGTTGTCGTCTGATGAGCTAGAATATATGGAGATTGTTGAATCTGATATTATTGATGATACAGTCGAGGTAGGTAGTGGTTGTGAGTGGAGAGGTACAGGAAGCGAACCGCAATGGGATAATCCCAAATCAACTAAGGCTTATGATCATATTATCCGTCATCATGGTGCAAAGTTAAAACCTAGTAATTTACAGGGTAGAGCATCTAGTAAAAATCAAGATCAAGGACAATGGTTAAATGATCAAGATTGGTTGAAATTGGAAAAGTTAATTCCCAAGTATTATGGAAATTATACTATTAAATTTAATCGTCCCATTGGTAGAGTATATCATACTGATGGCAGTGTTACAGAAAACGTAATTTATGCTCTAATTGGGAGAAATCCAGATGGTACAATTAAATATGCTTATCCGATAGTAAAGCCTAAATAAAATTAATAAAATTAATAAAATTAAGGAGTAATAATAATGAATAAAGTTGAGCAATTTAAAATCAGATTAGCAGAACGAAATTTAGAAAATTTTGCTGATCCTCCTGACGATCCTTTAGGAGAATTATCGCCTTTTGAATTAGGGTTAAGAATGTTCTGTTATGAATATGATCATAAAGTGATTGTAGAAATAGGGGAAACAAAATTTAATGTATTTTTTGACCCAGATATTTGTATGTTATTAGAGGAGAGATTAGCTGAACACATAGGAGATTTACACAGGGGTAAAACTATTCGTTTGGACTTTGTTGAAAGTTATTGGATCATGATTAAATTTGTACCTGTTGGTAATGAAATTAGTTGTTATTTAAGGGAGGTTGGTTATTCAACTGAGGAAAGATTAGTGATGTTGAATAAACAGCAAGTTGTGGATGAATTAAGGCGGTTTTTAACTGAATTGATGGATATGGCTGCTAATTTGGGTTATGTTAGTTTGGAGGATAAGGAGGAATTTATTAAACCTGCTTTTAGTGATTCCAAGGTTTTGGTATAGCGATCGCACTTCATTCTACCTACATCAAACAGCGATCGCTCTTTCATTATCCCTGAAAATAGCGATACCTACGGTAAGCTATCTCTTCGAGTCCCGTCAGGGATACGCTAACGCACCTGAACCATACCCAAAATGGCGATCGCATCCCATAATTTCCAAAAAGCAATGTATACTTTTATCCTGCGAGACTTTATATACCCTAACTATTTTCACTATTTTGCACATTAATCTGTAAATACTCTTTATTTGATATATAAGTTTCTACATTTTTTAATATTTCTCTTAAATAAATAACAAATAACTCTTTTTTGAATCTTCAATAACTCATCAGCAGTAGCATCTTGAGGGGGCGACAAGCAAGTTGAAACCAAGATAGGGAAAAGGTTTGAGGTGATAGACCCTCTGAAAAAATCTGGTGCTTATTGAGAATAGTATACAGTTATTAAGCAGATATTTATAGGGTGCAG
>NZ_BJCE01000304.1:0-5341 GCF_005402885.1 Sphaerospermopsis reniformis | reverse complement strand
TGGCTTTGAGATTGACAGAGATTTAAACGCTGCGATTAATTTAAAACAAGAAGCGGTCAGATTGATCGTGTTAGCCTGTGGACTAGATAGTGCCGACACTGCTAGGGTGAAACAGGAAGAAAAAGCCGACTTTTGTTAGCATTAGTTAGCTTTTTTGTATCGGAGAAAATAACCAATTACCAATTACCAATTACCAATTACCAATTACCAATTACCAATCACCAATGACGACTTTATCTACTACTGGTGTATTTGCTGGTGAAGTTAAAGAATTTCCCTGGAATTGGCAAAATCAGCCGTTGCGGGTGGTTTATGAAACCATAGGGGAGGGTTCACCACTTTTATTACTTCCTGCTTTTAGTAGCGTTTCCACACGGGGAGAAGTGGGAGAACTTGCCAAGTTACTCTCTACCCATTTTCAGGTTACTGCTATTGACTGGCCGGGTTTTGGTGAAAGTTCACGCTTGAGTTTAGATTACAATCCCGCCATATATGAGCAATTTTTAGCAGATTTTGTGAAATCTGTTTTTAATACTCCAATTATTGTGGTTGCTGCGGGTCATGCTACTGGTTATGTCTTAAAGCTGGCATTTAAACAACCAGAAGCTATTTCTAAAATTGTCTTGTTAGCACCGACTTGGCGCGGACCCTTGCCAACAATGGGGGCAAATGCCAATATAGCTGCTATGGTGCGGGGGATGGTGCGATCGCCTATTTTCGGTCAAGCACTCTACAAGCTAAACACTACCCCATCCTTTTTAAGTTGGATGTATCGCCGTCACGTTTTCACTGATACAACTAAACTTACACCCGAATTTATCGCCGAAAAATGGCAAACCACCCAACAACCAAACGCCAGATTTGCATCTGCGGCCTTTGTCACTGGCAACATTGATACTATTCACAGTCAAGCGGAATTTTTATCCTTGGTTGAGTCCGTAAACGTTCCCATCATTGCATTTATAGGCGCGTCTAGTCCACCAAAATCACGGCAAGAAATGGACGCTTTAGCAAAGTTACCAAAAATTACCAGCGTGATTATTCCTGGTACTTTGGGACTTCATGAGGAATATCCAGCAATTGTTTTTGATGCAATACTGCCATTTTTAACCAATATGTGTTAAACAGAGAATGATTCTCAATGACTGTCAGGAGTCAGGAGTCAGAATATTTGGGTTAACTGCTAGATGGCAAACAAGAATTTTTGACATAAGTGTTAAAAAGCTGACTCCTAACTGTTGATAGCCAACGAACCAATCATCAAATTATCTAAAAATTGCCTTAAAATTATGATGACTTCAGAAATAGCAAATACCGTACCCGTAACCGTTTTAACTGGCTATTTAGGTGCGGGAAAAACTACCCTCCTCAACCATATTCTCACCTACCAACATGGTAAAAAAGTAGCAGTTATCGTCAATGAATTTGGGGAAGTAGGCATTGATAATCAATTAGTAATTGATGCAGATGAAGAAATATTTGAAATGAACAATGGCTGTATTTGTTGTACAGTGCGTGGTGATTTAATCCGCATCATTGGTAATTTGATGAAACGCCGGGATAAATTTGATCATTTAGTAATTGAAACCACCGGATTAGCCGATCCTGCACCTGTGATTCAGACATTCTTTGTTGATGAAGATATGCAGAGTCAACTATCACTAGATGCAGTAGTTACGGTGGTAGATGCCAAACATATTTGGCAACATTGGGAAGCAGACGAAGCCCAAGAACAAATTGCTTTTGCTGATGTGATTTTATTAAATAAAACTGATTTAGTCACACCAGAAATTTTAGAGGAATTAGAAAAACGCATTCGTTCAATGAATGCAATGGCGAAAATTTACCGCACCCGAAATTCTGAATTATCAATGGATGCTTTATTGGGGGTAAATGCCTTTGATTTAGAACGCGCTTTAGAAATTGATCCTAACTTCTTAGGTGAAGATGCCCATGAACATGATGAAAGTGTTTATTCTATAGCTTTAGTAGAATCAGGTGCAATAGATGGGGAAAAATTAAATGCTTGGATGTCAGAATTACTTAGCACCAAAGGAACTGATATTTTCCGCATGAAAGGCATTTTAAACATTGCTGGTGAAGATAACCGCTTTGTTTTCCAAGGTGTACACATGATTTTTGATGGTAAAGCAGATAGACCTTGGAAAGAGAATGAAACCAGAAAAAATGAACTTGTTTTTATTGGACGTAATTTAGATGAAGCCAAGTTAAAACAAGATTTTATGGCTTGTATTGTTTAGAAAGTCAGGATTTGTAGAAAGTCAGGATTCGTAGGGGTTTAGCAGTGCTAAACCCTGACAATAGAGATGGTGAAGAAAAGATTTTTCCCAATCACCAATCACCAGTCACCAATCACCTAATATATGAATTTCACAACTAACAAACCTCAACAATTTACAACCTACTATTCAGGTCATTTTGCAGATTATATCACCTCTCTAAATTGGTCATCCACAGGTGAAAAACTGGCTGTAATATCTGCTGCGGGAGAAGTTTTAATCTGGGAAAATTGCGAAATTACTCACTTACAAACAACTACAGGTAAATCAATAGACTGTGTAGCTTTTTCCGCTGATGGTAAATATTTAGCTATGGGTGGACAAGATGGAAAAGTAAAGATTTGGCGAGAAAATCAATTATTTAAAACCTTAGAAAACGCCCCTGCTTGGGTTGATAAATTGGCTTGGAATCATACTAATAATCTATTAGCTTTTAGTTTAGGGCGTTATGTGCAAGTTTGGGATGTAGAAACAGAAGAAATTGTTGTCACTCTTAACTTTGAAAATTCATCAATTTTAGGAATTGATTGGCGTAAAGATGGAAAATATTTAGCTATTAGTGGTTATAAAGGAGTGAAAATTTGGAATAGTGAAGATTGGGATGATGAACCGTATATTTTAGCTATGGGTACAGTTAGTGTAGCAATGGCTTGGTCACCTAATGGTAAATATTTAGCGTCAGGAAATATGGATCGTAGCGTCACCGTTTTAGAATGGGAAAATCCTGATCCTTGGGTTATGCGTGGTTTTCCAGGTAAAATTCGTCAGTTAGCTTGGTCAGAAATTACAACTGCTACAGGTGCGCCGCTTTTAGCTGCTTCCAGTGTGGAAGGTGTGGTAGTTTGGGAAAAATCAGCGGATGAATCTTTAGGTTGGGAAGCGCGAATTTTAACCAATCATGTGGATATAATTAATGCGATCGCCTATGCACCCCAAAGTTATATACTTGCTTCTGCTGGTGCTGATGGGTGGTTATGTTTATGGAACGAGAATTTTGAAGTATCGCAAATTCTCACAGGTGTACGTGGTGGTTTTTCTACTTTAGCTTGGCATCCCCAAGGTAAATTTTTAGCCGCTGGTGGGGAACAAGGAGAGCTACTAATTTGGTCAAAAACTAATGACTAATGTTGAATAATTGGTTATGCTGTATCAGCAGCCTTTAAGGGTGAACTATGAACATAACTAAAAACATAACTAAACTGATTTTTCTGGCTTGTCATCTGTTTTTAGCATCTTTGTTTTTGCTAGTAAGTCCAGCACAAGCATCTACTAGATGGAAGACTGTAGCTACTTCTGATCAGATTGTAGCGGCATCTGTACAACCAATTCCCGAATTAACAAAACCCATTTTCAAACAACAAAACCAGCAAATTTTAAATAATATTGGTTGCAGTTGTAGTGCTTGTGTTCAATCTAATTTTCATAAGTTGCAAGGTAAATTACCTAGTGCTGACTTTTAATCAAGTTAGCAATTATGAAACCAAATTCCGGCACAGTATTACTCATTTCTGTGCCTTTACTACTTGATTAATTTAGCTCTTAAAACACCACAATATTTTTTGGAGCATCCCAACTTTGAAAAAATAACCCCAGCAACACTAAAAAATCTCTTAAAACCTCTTACCTTTGTGTCCTTTGCGCCCTTTGTGGTTCAATCATATCAGGATCTGGGAGCGTTTTATTTCGTTAGATCAACATAAATTTACACATTTGGAATGCTCCCTATTTTTTGATTTAAATTTAATTTAGAAATAGCAGTTATTTATGACAAAAAAAATCATATACAAGAATTTATTAAATATTGCCTTATTGGTGATTTCCCTGGGATTTTCTGGTTGCAACAATCGCAATTTCAATACCAGATATATTCAGTATAATCAGACGCAAAATATTAACAAAAATCTTCCTCAAGTAGTGGCAACTACCAGTGTATTATGTGATTTAACTAAACAAGTTGCGGGAGAAACAATAAACTTGACTTGTTTAATTCCTCCTGGTTTAAATCCGAGTATTTATGAACCGACATCAGAAGATATTCAAGCCATTGAACAAGCTAAACTTATTTTATATCATGGTTATAATTTTGAACCAATTTTAATTAAAGTTATTCAAAATGCTCAAAATAATGCACCCAAAATAGCAGTTGCTCAACGTGCTGTCACCACACCTGAAAGATTACGTAAAAATGGTAAAAGTTTCACTGAACCACATATTTGGCATGATGTGAAAAATACTATTAAAATGGCAGAAGTAGTTAATAGTAATTTAAGTAAAATATTACCTCAACATCGAAAAGAATATAGTAGCAATACCAGTAAATTAACCCAAGAATTAAACAAACTAAACAACTGGGTTCAGTCCACACTTGACACTATTCCTGATAAAAATCGCAAATTGCTAACAACCCACGAAGCCATGATTTATTATGTCAAAGCTTATGGTTTTCCCTATAAAGGTAGTTTAGCAGATATTAGGAATGAAGATAATTTAACAGATACAAAAGTGAAAAATTTAGCCCAATATATTCAAAAAACAAAAGCACCAACAGTTTTTGCAGATACAACAATTAATCTTATGTCACTTCAACCTATTACCAGTAAAGCAAATGTGAAACTTTTTGATAGACAACTTTATATTGATGGACTAGGTAAACCTGGTAGTGATGGAGAAACCTATCAAAAAATGATAGATGCAAATACCCGCAGTATTGTTGAAGGATTGGGAGGTACTTATTTAAAATTTAAGCCGAATATTGGTAAGTAAATTGGTGACTGGTGACTGGTGACTGGTGACTGGTGGCTGGTGACGGGTGACTGGTGCCCGGGGAGAGGGGACTGGGGACTGGGTACTGGCGGGGTGGAGCCGGGGACGGGGTCCAGCAGACGGTTCACCGGCGACCCCAAATCGACGGACAGCGCCATCATCCCACCCGCGGGATTGCGCGCGCGGATCGCACCCCTGCCGCGCGGTCTCGCCACGCGCATGGTCTGCTCGTCCCTCCGCCACACCGCCGCTGCGCACTCGCCCACCGTCGTGACACC
>NZ_BJCE01000303.1:0-5429 GCF_005402885.1 Sphaerospermopsis reniformis | reverse complement strand
CCAGTCACCAGTCACCAGTCCCCAGTCCCCAGTCACCAGTCACCAGTCACCAGTCCCCAGAATTCGCAGTGAAACGGTACAGTTAAACAAGGTCAAATAGATAGAGACACACGGGCAAAATGACAAACATTGAACTTAAACCTTGTTTCCTAACTCCCAAAAGAGTACAACCAGAGTATCCCCTGTTTGTCTATTTACCAGGAATGGATGGAACTGGTCAAATGTTGCGATCGCAAACTGCTGGCTTAGAATTGGGTTTTGATGTCCGTTGTTTAGCGATCCCCAGACAAGACCTCACCACCTGGGAGGTGTTAACCAATAATGTTTTAGACTTAATTCACGCAGAATTAGAAAGAAGTTGTCACCGTCCTGTTTACCTGTGTGGTGAGTCTTTTGGGGGTTGTTTAGCTATGAAAGTCGCTACCCAATCACCACAATTATTCAAACGTATTATTTTAATTAATCCTGCTTCAGCCTTTCAATTACGTCCTTGGCTCAATTCTTTATCTCAACTGACTGACTTTGTGCCATCTTGGTTTTATGATATTGGTGCATTAGGATTACTACCATTTTTAGCATCTTTATCACGGATGTCTAGTAGTATTCGCCATGAACTGCTGAGAACCATGCGTTCTTTACCCGCAGAAACGGTAAATTGGCGGTTGTCATTGTTGCGGGAGTTTCAAGTTGAAGAGGAAAGATTGCAAAAATTAAAGCAAGAGGTATTATTAATAGCTGGAGGGAGCGATCGCTTGTTACCTTCTGTGAGTGAAGTGGAACGGTTAGATCAGATTTTACCTAATCCTAAGAAATTAATCTTACCTGATAGTGGTCATGCTTGTTTATTAGAGGAAGATGTGAATTTGTATAAGATTTTGAAGGATCATGAATTTGTAGAATCTTTAAAATACAGTCATGCTACTAAGTAGGTAAACAATCCCTAATAGGGATTATCTTAACAGGAGTTCCCACACGCTGGAAATTTTGAGCAATACTGGTACAAGTAAGGAAGGTTTACAGAACATTACAAAAATGACGATTCAACCTACAAATACAGCTTTATTAGATTGGACTGGTGATACCTTAGCAGTTGGCTTATTTGAAGACGCAGTAGAGTTAACAGGCGATTTAGCGACTCTAGACGAGAAATGCGCCGGAATTGTCAAAGAAATCATTGCCGAAGAAGAATTTACAGGTAAACCTCATAGCACTGTCGTTATTCGCTTAGGTGCTAGTCATCCCGTGCGGAAGGTGATTTTGGTAGGTTTGGGAAAACCGGATGCTTTGAAATTAGAAACTTTACGCCGTGTTGCTGCTGCTGTCGCTCGCACTGCCAAAAAGCAAAAAACCAAAACTCTGGCAGTTAGTTTACCAGTTTACAACAACGATCCAGCAGCCACAGCCCAAGCGATCGCAGAAGGCGCACAACTGGCACTTTATCAAGATACTCGCTTTAAATCTGAACCAGAAGATAAAAATCCCAACATTGAAACTATTGATTTATTGGGTTTAGCTGGACAAGAAGCGGCTATTACCCGTGCAGAACAAATTGTTTCTGGGGTAATTTTAGCAAGGCAGTTAGTAGCCGCCCCAGCTAACGCTGTTACTCCCATTACAATGGCAGAAACCGCCCAAGCAATAGCTCAGGAACACGGTTTAGAATTACAAATTTTGGAAAAAGAAGATTGTGAAAAATTAGGTATGGGGGCATATTTAGGAGTAGCCCAAGCTTCTGAATTACCACCTAAATTTATTCACCTCACTTACAAACCAGCTACTACACCCAGACGCAAATTAGCGATTATTGGTAAAGGTTTAACTTTCGACTCCGGTGGTTTAAACATTAAAGGCGCTGGTAGCGGTATTGAAACCATGAAAATTGACATGGGTGGCGCTGCGTCAACTTTAGGCGCTGCTAAAGCTATCGGGCAGCTAAAGCCAGATGTGGAAGTTCACTTTATCTCAGCCGTCACCGAAAATATGATTAGCGGTAAGGCAATGCACCCAGGAGATATCTTAACCGCATCAAATGGCAAAACAATCGAAGTCAACAATACCGATGCTGAAGGGCGTTTAACCTTGGCTGATGCTTTGGTTTATGCGGATAAATTGGGTTTAGATGCGATCGTTGATTTAGCAACTCTCACAGGTGCTTGTGTAGTGGCTTTGGGTGATGATATCGCTGGTTTATTTACACCTGATGATACAGTAGCTTCCCAACTACAAACCGCTTCAGAAGCAGCAGGTGAGAAAATTTGGCGGATGCCGATGGAAGAAAAGTATTTTGAAGGGTTAAAATCGGGTATTGCGGACATGAAAAATACCGGACCTCGCTACGGTGGTTCTATTACTGCGGCTTTGTTTTTGAAGCAGTTTGTTAAGGATACTCCTTGGGCGCACCTGGATATTGCTGGTCCTGTTTGGGCTGATAAGGAAAATGGCTATAACGGTGCTGGTGCTACCGGTTTCGGGGTGAGAACTTTGGTTAGTTGGGTTTTGAGTTAGTTAATGTGACTTAAATAGGGCGGGTTTTACCCGCCCTTATGGTTTCTGTATGAGAACTAGATAAAAGTGCGATCGCTCAAAATATCATATTATTTAGCTAGGTGTAACCAATGAAGGTTTGCAACCACAAGAAGCCGTTGATGCAATGGTTAAATTCTTGTTTGCTAAGTGGTACGACGAACAAGCAACAATTGACTTAGTAAAGCAAACAGGAGAATCACGGGCTTATGTATTTAGTGTCAGTAATGAAACAGACCCAGAACGTTTATTAGTTCAAGTCAGAGACACTTTTGAAAAAGCAAAGCAGTGGGAACGGGATACACTAGCGAAAAAATTTGGTGATGATTTGGGTGTGAGGTTGGCTTTTAATGAAGCTGATGTTTTGCAATTCAAGCCTCACACCACAATGGAAATTGTCAAGCGTTTACAGCCTTGGAGTTTGCGAAAATCTTCAGCAGATGTCAAAGGTGGGGTATTTGAGGACTTTTTAAGTAAGACTTTCCGCGATGATTTGGGGCAATATTTCACACCTACACCAGTAATTAATTTAATGGTAGGAATTTTGCAACCAACAGTAAATGATTATGTTGGTGATCCTGCTTGCGGTTCAGCGCGGATGCTAACCCACGTTTTGGATTATGTGCGTAAACAGGAATATGCAAAAGCAATAGCAAATAATGGTGGTAGTGCGGAAGGGATTAATCCTGAAGAACCAACGGAAGAGTTTATCAAGTTTCGAGATAATCATTTATTTGGGGCTGAATATTCTCGAAATGTCATGCACGTAGCGCGAGTTAACACTTTAATGAATGGCGCACAATATGCCGATTTAAAGGTTATGGATTCACTGGAAAGATTGGGTAGCATTACAGGAGGAATTACAGAAGGACTTCCAGAACGTCCTGGGTTTTATCTGGGAGGTTTAACGATGATTTTAACTAATCCTCCATTTGGTTCTAAATTGACAAATGATAATATTTTGAAGGATTTTGCTTCACGGGATGGGGTGACAAAGAAAAATGGCAAGGTTGTTAAAAGTATTCCTCAAGAAGTTGCTTTATTGTAAGTTAGCAATTCTTTTACCTGATGGAGTGTTAGCAAATAGTTCCATGCAGGATGTTAGAGATTGGATTTTACGTTGGGCAAGATTGAAGGCAGTTGTGAGTTTACCACAAGAAACATTTAGACCCTATGGTGCTGCTGTAAAAACTAGCGTGGTTCTTCTAGAAAAGCGGGATATACCTTTGACAGCAGAAAATCAGCTAGAAATTGAGCAGGATGATAAGATTTACATGGCTAGGATTGATGATATTGGCTATGACTCATCTGGTCGTATTTCTGCCTCAGAAGATGAAGTTAATGAACCGCCAGAAGTGAGGAAAGCAATTAAAGATTTAGCTGAGTTATTAGGAAGGTAGTTCAATGGAAAAAACCATAGTTAATCTTTCAAAGTTACGTCAAAAGGGTGTCTGGAACTTCGAGCCTTACTCCCAATCTATTACAGGCGCAATGGCTCAGTTAGAGAAAAGCCCCTTTCCAGTAGTCAAATTGGGTAGTTTAGGAACTACTCAGCGTGGTTATTTTATCAATGGGATTAAGGATATAGGCGAAATTCCTTTGATATCAGCACGTAATATTTCAACTGAAGGTATCAACCTAAATCATCTGCGCTATCTAACTCCAGAGGAACACAAGAAACTAGAAAAAACTCAAGTTTATAAGGGTGATGTGCTGGTTAGTTTAATCATGCGTCCGGGAATAGCTGCTGTTTATGAATCTGACGAACCAGCCAACATAGATACACATCTTGCAATACTGCACTTAACAGACAAAATTGATCCTGCTTACTTAGTTTTCTATCTTAATTCAGATGTTGGTCAAGCCCTGATTCACTCCCTTGCGACTGGTAGCATTCAGCCTATGTTAACTATTACTGCCCTAAATAATTTACCTGTGATGCTTCCCTCGCTTGATGAACAAAAACAGATTGTTGCAGAAGCACAACGATTAACACAAGAGGCAGGGAAATTATCGAAAGCTTCTGAAGATTGCCGTGCTGAAGCCCAGAAACTTTTTGGAAAGATATTTCACGGGACAGTAAAAGAATGATTCGTGCTTGTTACGTGACCGTCTTTGAACAGTCACAAGAAGAATTGGAAAAATACTTGTATGATCTTTTCGATGATTTGGGTGCTGTCTACGACAAATATGAATCAACCCCCTTAAATCCATCAAATAACCAATATGAACTAACAGCCTATATTACACAAAATTTTGAGTTTCAGTTAAATGTACACTGGCAGTCTAGCAAAAGTTCCTATATTTTGGTAACTTTTGATGTTGAAATGGCTGTTCCAGTTGAACCTTTCCAACTAGAAAATTCTCTAGTTATACCAGCAGAAAATTACTTTCAAAAAGCAACTCTTGTTTATAACTCTTATGGAGATGAACGCAGTAAACGACTGTTCCCTTTAGTGATGAATATTGAAAATGCACTTAGAGAGTTTATTGTATCTATAATGCTTAAAAAATATGGTTATTACTGGGAATTTACTATTGATAAATATATAGAAAATACTGAAATTCAATTTGATATATATCAAATAAATTATGATTAGAAAGACAAACTAAAAGATTTCAAAGAGTTAAAAGAAGAAGCAGTTCCATGCTAACTGATTAGTAGAATGTTATCAATGATAGTAGAGGAAGATATAACAGGGTGTCTATCAGCAAACAGTTAGCCAGTGGGAAAACAATGCCTATCAGCCAACCCTCGCTACATCGAAATATCTAACTTTAGTTAGGGGTTGCTGAGAAAGTCTTTCCGTGAGGGCATAGGAGTCAGGAGTCAGGAGTCAGGAGTCAGGAGGAGATTTGAAAATTTCTTTGCCATCTCTTGAAATCCCCAAAAATGCACACTTTTT
>NZ_BJCE01000302.1:0-5467 GCF_005402885.1 Sphaerospermopsis reniformis | reverse complement strand
TTTTGAAGGGTATACCGGAAAAAGTGTGCATTTTTTGGGATTTCAAGAGATGGCAAAGAAATTTTCAAATCTCCTCCTGACTCCTGACTCCTGACTCCTGACTCCTGACTCCTGACTCCTGACTCCTGACTAGCTAACTAATAACTGATAATTGATATCTAATAACTAATAATATTGCTGCAATGGTTTTTAATTGGTTCCGCCGTAACGATTCTTCTCAACCCCCTCAAACACAACCACAGGGGGAAACTCAGCCTACACAAGAAGCACAGCCAGAACCAGCCGCAGAAACTACACCTGATACTGCGGACCTATTGGCTTATGCTAAAGCTGCTTATAAAAATATTCAGCAAAAACAACAATCTCAGCCCCAAGAAACTGCACCAGCAGAGGCATCTGTTATTGGAGAAAAAGCAGAAACAGTTGTTGTAGAAGAAGCAGTTACACCAACCCCAGCAGAAACAACTGCTGTTACTGAAGATGTTACTGAAGAAAAAGCAGAAACATCTGTAGAGGAAACAGTTACACCAACTCCAATAGAAACAACTGCTGTTACTGAAGAAACCGCAGCAGCGCCAGCAGAAGAAGTAACTGTACCAACACCAGTAGAAGCAACATCTGATACTAAAGAATTAGAAGTTACTAGCCCAGAAACTCCAGTTAGTGATCAACAACCAGCAACTTTATCGTTTTTAGAACGGGCAGCAGCAGAAAGGCAAGCCAAACAGGAAAGATTGATAGCCAGTGCGGTTGAAGTTGCACAACCGGAAATAACACCAACTTCAACACCAACTTCAACATCAACTTCAACCACACCAGAAACAGCAGCAGAAATTCCCGTTATAGAATTTGATGATGGGTTTGTATGGTCAGCAGAAGTTTTAGCAGCACAAGGTAGAAAGGCCGAAGATATTTCTATAGAAGAAATTACCTGGTTGAAAAAATTACGCCAAGGTTTAGATAAAACTCGGCGCAATATCCTTAACCAACTCAAAGCCATTGTTGGACAAGGACCATTAAATCAAGCTGCTGTAACTGAAATTGAAGCATTACTTTTACAAGCTGATGTGGGTGTAGAAGCCACAGATTTTATTATTGATGCTTTACAGCAAAAATTGCGGGATGAAGTCACCCCACCAGAACAGGCGATCGCCTACCTGAAACAAATCCTCCGGGATATGCTAGATGCACCAATTGAAGCAGCACCCAGATCCAGCTTTGCCCCAGAAAAAGATAACTTAACCATTTGGTTAATTACAGGAGTTAACGGTGCTGGTAAAACTACAACAATCGGTAAAATCGCCCATTTAGCCCAAAAATCTGGCTATAATTGCTTAATTGGTGCTGCTGACACTTTCCGGGCTGCTGCCGTAGAACAAGTGAAAGTTTGGGGAACAAGAAGCGGAGTAGAAGTGATAGCTAATCCTGGGAAGAATACAGATCCAGCCGCAGTGGTATTTGATGCGATCGCCGCCGCCCAATCACGAGGCACGGAATTATTATTAGTAGATACCGCTGGCAGACTGCAAAACAAGAAAAACTTAATGGACGAATTAAGTAAAATTCGTCGAATTATTGACAAAAAAGCCCCAAATGCCCATGTGGAATCTCTCTTAGTTTTAGATTCTACCTTGGGACAAAACGGACTGCGACAAGCTGAGGTATTTTCCCAAGCTGCCCAACTCAGCGGCGTTGTCTTAACCAAGCTAGATGGTACAGCTAAAGGAGGAGTAGCTTTAGCAGTTGTACAACAGTTAGGCTTACCTATTCGCTTTATTGGTGCTGGAGAAGGAATTGAAGATTTACGTCCATTCTCTAGTTATGAATTTGTCGAAGCACTTTTAAATGGGTGATTGGTGATTGGTGATTGGTGATTGGTGATTGGTGATTGGTGATTGGTGATTGGTGATTGGTGATTGGTGATACAATTTTGGATTTTGGATTTTGGATTTTGGATTGTATTTCATGAATCAAATCTAAAATCTAAAATTCTTCTGCCTCCTGCCTTCTGCCTTCTGCCTCCTGCCTCCTGCCTTCTGCCTCCTGCCTTCTGCCTCCTGCCTCCTGCCTCCTGCCTTCTGCCTCCTGCCTTCTGCCTCCTGCCTCCTGCCTCCTGCCTTCTGCCTTCTGCCTCCTGCCTTCTGCCTTCTGCCTTCTGCCTTCTGCCTCCTGACTCCTGACTCCTGACTCCTGACTCCTGACTCCTGACTCCTATAAATTAAAATAATTCTTTTTTTTTGACAAAAAATGGCCAACTTCTGGTAGAATTTCACACTAAAGCTATTTTTATCACTGCCCAATGATCCATCTAATACAGCACAAGGTTCATTGATGACTGTAAAAGGTATTCATACACAAGTGGATGAGTGTAAACAAAGTAGCTAATGACTCCTAACTTAGTTATCAGGTTCTACTGGCAAAATTACATACAAATACTCTCTCTTAACCATTTACAGATGTAAATTATCATGGTTTAACTAAAACACTCGATATAGGTTTTGGTTGAAAGAATCCAGAGTATCCTGAGTCTAGGTTCTATTTCCTATAGATTCTAGATATTTTGTCTTGAGCTAAATTACATATTTAGCCATTCAAAATTTCATAGCTAATCAGCTAATAAACTGAATATAGAAAATTTATATCTGAGTAAATATTCAGGAAATTTATGATATACCAGTTAAATGTTTACAATTTATTACTTGTATTTTGGAGTTTACAGGTAGGATGAAAAATATTTTTTGTCTCACTCCAGTAGGAACACCCGGTTTAACAAGCCAGTCTCAAATCCATTCATCGAAAAATCTCCAGACTTACTCTGTAGGTGTAAGCAACGACTCTGATTAAAAGAAAGTTTTATTTCCCCAGATATATGAATTACTAATTAAGGCATGAAAAAATTGTAAGCCGTCTATAGCGTTATCAAAATTACTGCTTTATACTAGACAGGGTTTAACTAAAAATACAATGACCGGAAACTCCTGATAAATGGCAAACAATAAAACCAGCAAATGCAATACTGTTCAAAATTACATCCTCAATTTTTCTCCTCTTGCTAAAATGACTAATCTTGTCGAATATGATTGAGCAACACTAAATAAAAAATTGCTCATAAATCATAAATCTGCCATCTGTTAATATTAAATGCAATAGTATATTTACCTGTGTCTCAAGTTCCTTCTCACTCCACCGAAATTAATAGTAGTGCCACCACAGATGTCACTCCAGTTGTGGCACTGAAAGAACTTGTGGCTAGACTGCATCGGGAACAGAACAAAATTCAAGATTTGCTGAGTTCTTTAGGATTTGCTCTCAGAAGTTTCAATAATTTGAATCAGTTTTTGGAACTGATTCCTCTCATGGCCACCAGAGTTACCGATGCTGAAGGTAGCGCCCTATTTCTCTATAAACCAAATGGTCAAATTAGGTTAGAGCAGCTACATTGGCAGGATAGTCAACAACGGAAAATTATCCGCAAAGCCCTAGAAAATGCTACAAGTCAAATTACACTGTTACCTAATTCTGTACCACTGACAACCACAGGAATTTTAGATGCTCAGATGCATCAATATTTAGGACCAGATGTGCAGATTTTTGGTACAGCAATTATAGTTAAACATACAGAAAGGGGATGGCTTTATGTTTTAAGCCGTGATCCAGAATATAGTTGGACAGAAACTAGACAAAAGTTAGTAAGGTTAGTTGCAGATCAAACAGCGGTAGCTATTGACAACGATGAACTAGCAGTAGAATTGAGGAAAAAAGAACGATTAGATCAAGAATTAGAAATTGGTGCTGAGATTCAACGCCGACTTTTACCGCGTCAATGTCCTAATGTTCCTGGTGCTGTTTTGGCTGCACGTTGTAAACCGGCTAATCGTGTGGGTGGAGATTATTATGATTTTATTCCCACAAATCATAATCAGTTTAAATCTAATCTTAATAGCAGTAAAGAAGATGCCCGTTGGGCTTTGGTAATTGGGGATGTGATGGGTAAAGGTGTTCCTGCTGGTTTAATTATGACCATGTTGCGAGGAATGCTCAGAGGTGAAGTATTACATGGTAATTCTGCGGCGGGAATTTTGCAAAATTTGAATCGTGTTATGTATGCCGATTTGGAAAATTCCCACCGGTTTGTCACTTTGTTTTATTCAGAATATAATCCTCGTACAAGATTGTTATCTTATAGTAATGCAGCACATAATCCGCCTTTGTGGTGGCACGCTGCTACTAAAACAGTGACGAGATTGGATACTATGGGGATGTTGATTGGTTTGGATGCAAATAGTCAATATGAGAATGGGGAAGCACAATTAGAACCAGGGGATACAGTTATTTATTATACAGATGGTTTAACGGATGCGGCGGCGGCTGGTGGCGATCGCTTTGATGAAGATAATTTTGTGACTTCGTTTAATGCTGCTTGTCGTTATTGCAATGGACCCCAGGAAATTGTTGATTATTTGTTTGATAAGGTTCAGAATTTTATCGGTTCTGAAAGGCAAAATACTGATGATATGACTATGGTAGTTTTACAAATTTTGTGATTACAGGAGGCAGGAGTCGGGAGATCAAGCTGACTTTTAAACTCATTTTAAACTCATTGGTCAATGGGACAGATATTGAGTTATAATAAGTGGTCGCAAACATTAGTAAGTTATAGCCGGATTTGTCCCGGAGGTACGATTGACCACAAAATTTATCTTAAAAATTCTCTGGTTAGATGAGAACGTAGCTTTAGCAGTTGATCAGGTTGTTGGTAAAGGCACAAGCCCCTTAACTAAATACTTCTTCTGGCCTCGTAATGATGCGTGGGAAGAACTGAAAAAAGAGTTAGAATCCAAACACTGGATTACTGATGTTGATCGCGTTGAGTTGCTAAACAAAGCCACAGAAGTGATCAACTACTGGCAAGAAGAAGGCAGAAACCGCCCAATGGCAGAAGCACAATTGAAGTTTCCCGAAGTTGGCTTTACAGGTAGCGCCTGATTGTTTTAATTTGGTGATTGGTAATTGGTAATTGGTAATTGGTAATTATCAATTACTACCCAGTCCCGATGTTCCAATTATTCCATAGTTTAATGGTTTTATCTTTACTACACATAACCTTAAAACTCCGTGGTGCAGGCATCTTGTCTGCACAAATCATAATATAATCATTATAATATAATTATTGAAAATCTGATGTAACATATAGAGCTTTAAAAGCCCTAGTTACAGCTTACAAATAATATTAAGTGTAAAAACATTTTTGTTTGTATTACTACATCTTCAGCAAACTCTACACAAGCTTTGAAACCCTTCTAGGGATAATTCATGAATTGTCTCTACATTAACTCTTACATAGGGTTTGCTGAATAAACCTAAAACCTTGATATATCAAAGGTTAGAGGCTGATAAACACAGAAATTAGTGCAAGGGTTTGGAAGGGTATACCGGAAAAAGTGTGCATTTTTTGGGATTTCAAGAG
>NZ_BJCE01000301.1:0-5476 GCF_005402885.1 Sphaerospermopsis reniformis | reverse complement strand
TCCTGGTGTCTATGGCGCGGTGGAACCACACTGATCCCTTCCCGAACTCAGAGGTGAAACGCTGCTGCGGCGACGATAGTTGAGGGGTTGCCCTCTGTCACAATAGCTCGATGCCAGGTTTAATATTCAAAAACAAAAGCCTCCTCTTTCATATACTGAGAGGGGGTTTTTGTTTTTGGGCTAAGGCCCAACTACCCCAATATATTTTCAGCTAAGGTGATTATTTCCTCTGATCAAGAAAAATAATATTATTTGTTAAAACAACATCTCCAGCATTTACTTTATCCTTACTTTCACAAGCTGGTTTTTCATAAATAGTAACAGGTTGATAGTTCAGTCCAATTTTCTTCGTTATTTCTTGGCATTTTCTTTCATGCCAAGCTTTCTCAGATTCTAATTGACAGCCTGAAATACATACACAAAATAAGATTGTAGCAGATAGATAAAATTTATGATTCATTGGATCACTTGTAAGTTTATTTTTGTAAAATCGTTTACAGGTTTACTCATTTATGTCTAAACATATTTACTTTACTGTTGATTGAGTTGTTCATGATTCTTGATTTGTTTAATAGAGAGTTTTAAATGGTGTAAATTTTATTGGTATAGCAGTAGTTCCCTGATTATCCAAATTGAGTTCCTTACAAATAATTCTATAAATATCTGTAGGAAATCCTCCATGAAAATCCCATTCTCTACCTTCTTCTGCCATTCTCACAATCCCTGAGATATTTGGATACCTATAACCAAGTTGATGTTGTACAATATATGCTGATAGTTCCTTACTATGTTTAAAATTTAAAGGACGCATTTCTGTTAATAGTCGTTCTAGTTCATCAGCTTCCTCTTTTGTTCTATTATGTACCTTTGCTATTCTTATAATTTCATTCTGTCGTAGAGCTTCTGCCTCCCTGCGTCGCTCCTCTTCTTCCTCTCTAAGTTGACTCTCTAAGTTATCTCGCTCAACACTTAGTTCATGCTTGCGCTCAACTCCAAGCAATTGTATCGTTACAAGATCAAGCCAACTAGGTTTTGGAGACTCTACATTTTTCCAAATACTCTCTACTGTTTGGATCAAACTATATAATTTATGTGTGTAGCTTTGAGGGATATCTTCTGTGCCTAGCCAAAGATTACTAACTTGTTCACCTTTTTCATTTGTTTCAATTTCATACCAGAAATTGACTGCTTCAAAATCAGCTTCTCTATTATCCAGTTTCTGGGCTAATTCAGGATATTTTCTCTTAATTTTTTTTATATGGAAGAAAACTTTTGCATTAGGATTATAAAAAGTACAACCGACAAACCCAAATCCTCTATCAGCATTATAGCTTTTAATACTACCGAAGTCTATTGTCATAAAAACAAACCATGCTCCTAAACTGGATTAATAAATTAAAAAATATAAATTTATAGGTTGTGTTTCCCCTGATATCATTAGTTGGCTTCAGGGTAAAGAATGCTTTGAATAATAAACTCCGCTATAATTATTGGAAAAGAATAAATTAAGGAAAGACAAATAACAGAAAAAGTATTTCTGTTAGTGGGGCATCTACCATGTGTCTTATACTGATAATAGCGTGTAAAAACAAAACATTGACTAAAATAAAAAGCTATTCCTAGTCCAAAACCATAGTCAAAAGGAGTTGGTGGGATAAGAGATAAAAATATAATAATAATACTAGCATAAGCTATGTAATCCTTTTGTAATCTTGTTTGAAGAAACGCACATATTCCTAGAAAAAATGCGTACCAAGAAAACATGAGGTTAAATTGTTTTTTGAGTTCTGGAGGTGCATTATCAAAATTAGAAGTTTTATTGGGAAAATAACACAATGTAGGCAACCAATCAAATAACGGTTTTACAGGTTCTATATAACCTTTTTCTATCATTTCATCTAATACCTCAAATCTTTTCTCCATTTGTGGACTTACATTTTCAATGCTCATGGTAGCTACTCCCTAATAAATTAATAATTGATGACTATGATTATTACGATAACTTTGGCAAGTGCAGTGTTCTCTGGTTTTCCCTCAATCAAGAACTTGATGAAAATAGATTTACCTAAAGATACTTCTACCGCACTTTGTAATAAGTATAATTTGATTCACTCAAACAAGAGTGATACTAATGTAAGTAAGTTGGTTTTGTAACTCAATTACTATTTATAAAAGAATTTATAATCATCTGTCTATTGGAAAAAGTAGGATTTTATTGGGAGATTGTCTATAAATTTTTATGTACAAATTAGGAAAATATAGGTAAAATTAGGTTTGGTTTTTGCTATAATTACTTAAACCCTTACTATGTATACATTTTATGACTGTAGATGAAGTTGTAAAATTTGTTGATCAGATGGTTTTTGAGAAGACGGGAAAACATCTAGATGATATACAAATAGCTGTTGTTGAAGGTACATGGAATCGGAAATCTTATGATGACATTGCTAGAAAATATAATTTAACTAATAATCACATAGCAGATATAGGATCTAAATTATGGCAACTTTTATCTGATATCTTAAATGAAAATATAAAAAAATCTAATTTTTGTTCTACGATAGAAAGGATATATATTCAATCATCCCAAAATCCAAATATTTGTATTGGTAATAATCATTATTTTAATTCACAAATATTAAATCATCCTCATCAAGCAGATGTAAAAAGTAATATAAATACAGAATCTAGCTTATCTGCTTATGATTTAACTTTTGCTCCTGAAATTATAAATTTTTATCGGCGAGAAAAAGAATTAGAAAAACTCTATGATTGGATATTTAAACAAAATAAGCGGTTAATTTCTGTGTTAGGATTATATGGTGTTGGTAAAACCACTCTGGTTAAAAGATTTGTTGATTTAAATTTAAATAGTTTTCCAGTGATGATTTGGAGAAGTTTAAAATATCCTCAATCTTTAGATTTATTAGTTGGTGATATTTTGAAGGTTTGTCAACAACAACCTGAAGAAAGTTTAGATAAACGATTAAAACAATTATTTGCTATTCTTGGTAATCATAAATGTTTAATTGTTATTGATGATTTTCAAAATCTATTGACCCCTGGTAAAATTGCCGGAGAATACAAATCTGAATATCAAGATTATCAAAGTTTCTTGACGATGATTACTGAATTTAAACATCAAAGTCATGTAATTCTTATTAGTCAAGAACAATGCCCAGAAATGCAATGTTTAGAACATGAATTTTATCCTATTAATTGTTTACAAATTTTGGGATTGCATGATGTTGACATTCTCCAAAATAGCGGTCTAAAAGCTCAAGAAGAATGGTTTAATTTAATTAATTTATATGCTGGTAATTTCAACGATCTTAAATGTATTATCAGCTTAATTCATAATAATTATGATGGTGATGTTGGTGAATTTTTGGCTGAGGAGACTTTAGTAATTACTAATCAAATGCAATCTCGATTTCGAGAAATTTTTAACCGTTTATCAACACAAGAACAAGAAATAGTATTGAGTTTGAGTAAGTTTGATATACCTGTTACTAGAGAAGATTTAAAACAGCATTCAAGTTTATCTGCTATTGATTTCATTAATGGTTTACAGTCTTTACAACAAAGGTATTTAGTTACGAAAATCAAAAATGAGAAAATATTTTTTCAATTGTATCCTGTTTTTAGGGAATATGTGAGCAATTTTTGTTAAGGTCATTAAACATCCTCTTAGACTGAATAGATCCTGAAAATCTTTAAGAATTTGGGGTTCTACACTTCTATGTAGTAATTACCATTTAAGTGAAGTACCAGCAGTAATAATTAAACGCAGATAAACGCAGATAAACGCAGATGATTTTGTACTTCACCAGACTTGGAAATGCTATTTTAGAAATGTTATTTTTAACTCGATGCACTTGTATAAAACCGCAAAGCAAACCGCCAAAACCAAGTAGAAACAAAAAATAACACCACAGCTAAAAATACAGCACCCATGAACCAACTTAACTGACTTTCACCTAACATTGCTTGCGCGGGAACTGTTGTTAAAAATGCAACTGGAACTACAAAGGTAAAGAAAACTCGATAAGCTGCGGGATAAGCTACAATCGGATATCTACCAGCTTCTAATAAACCTCTTAATACTTCAGTAACGTTGTATATTTTCACAAACCATATACTTGTAGAACCTAACATAAACCATAGGCTGTAAAGAATGACTAAACCGCAACCTAAAGGAAATATACTCAATAAATAATCATCTATTCCTAAACCCAGGCGTTTACCTGCATAACCAATGATGATACAACCAAAGATTAAATCTGGTAATCCCCAGGGTGATAGGGTGTGAGTTGAAAGCCAAAATTGACTGCGGATGGGTTTTAATAATACAAAGTCTAATGTCCCTTCTTGCACATGACGAACTATGCGGTTTAAGTTGGGAGCTAGGAATGTGGCGGAAAAACCTTGCAGGAGGGTGAAAATTCCTAAAACTATTAAAGCTGCATCCCAAGACCAGCCAGGAAAGGTGTAACCTGTGCGATAAAATAAGAATAAGCCAAAAATACTACCCGCAAGATTGCCTAAGCTGCTCAAGGTAGCTATGATGAAGTTGAGACGATACTCCATCTCTGCCGAAATGGCTGCACTCCAAAAAAGTCTGATTACTTTTAGGTATCTTTGCATTTTTTTGTTTAACCCACATTCCGCGCTTCATCTAAGATAACTTTATCTCAACTTCATACTGTTTTTTAATTTTATTGATTGCATAAGGTTAAGATGTTGGATGCAACTTCTCTGTTGTGTCTGATTTTATGCACGTTGTTTGATGGCAATTTTGCCTTTGATCTCAGAAAATAGGAACAATCAAGGTTAAGATTTCTCTCTTAGGAACTATAAAAGCTCTTATGGCTAAACTGTCTAACGAATTACAACGCTATTTTTTTGAAGAAGAACGTCCTGAAAAGGTAACTTTGGCAGATATTTTGTTACTAGCTGGGGAAAGAATTTTTGGGTTTTTGTTGGTTATTTTGTCTTTACCTTCTGCTTTACCAGTTCCTGCACCTGGTTATTCAACGCCTTTTGGTGTGCTGATTTTTTTGTTGGCGGTACAGTTTGTTGCAGGTGCTAAAACTCCTTGGCTACCTGCTAAAATGCTAAACCATCAAATTCAACTTTCTACCGTTCAGGGGTTTCTGAAAGCGGGACTGCCTTGGTTGCGAAGAATTGAAGCGATCGCTCGTCCCCGTCTCTCCTATATTTGTACCACATTACCAGGTAGAGTAACTATTGGGGTGGCGATCGCTCTCATGGCTATTTCTATGATGATTCCCATCCCTGGTACTAATACTTTACCAGCAATGGGCATTTTTGTGACTGCTTTTGGTTTGTCTGAGGATGATAGTGCTATTAGTTTAGGTGGTTTAGTTCTGTGTTTAATGGGGGGAATTTTAACCACTTCTATTTTACTAGCTTTGGTCTGGGGTGGTTCTAGTTTATTGGATGTGATCAAAGC
>NZ_BJCE01000300.1:0-5488 GCF_005402885.1 Sphaerospermopsis reniformis | reverse complement strand
ACTTAAATAAAGCTTTGGACAAATACCCAGAACTGAAAAACAAAACTGTTGAACAACTACTGCAAAATCTGGATAATGTCCCCGCAGATATTAGAACTACAGTCAGAAATAATGGTGGTGGTCATGTTAACCATTCAATGTTTTGGAAAATCATGAAACCTAATGGTGGTGGTGAACCAACTAGAGAAATAGCAACTGCAATTAATGATAATTTTGGCAGTTTCGCAGATTTCAAAAAGCAGTTTAATGAAGCTGGTGGTGGTCGTTTTGGTAGCGGTTGGGTTTGGTTAGTTCGCAATAAAAATGGTAAGTTAGAAATTACAACTACTGCAAATCAAGATAGTCCTTTAATGGAAGGTAAATATCCCATTTTTGGTAATGATGTTTGGGAACACGCTTATTATTTAAAATATCAAAATCGTCGTCCTGAATATTTAGATGCTTGGTGGAATGTGGTTAACTGGGATGAAATTAATCAACGGTTTGCAGATGCAAGTAAAATAGAGTAATTCGTAATTCATAATAATTCATAATTCATAATTGGTAATTGATTTATAAACACAACCAATTACCAATCACCAATCACCAATCACCAATCACCAATCACCAATCACCAATCACCAATTACCCATTACCTAATTTACAAAGGTTTTTGTGTTGGTATACCCACAGGACGAGGAAAACTCACAGGTGTATGTTTCACCTTCCTTAAATATAAACAATGACGAATACTATTACTTAAAGGAGTGGTAAACTCATCAATTAATTCAACTTCTCCCCCTAAATGATATACCGCATTTTCTAAACTTTGATTTTCTTCCTTTGTCCAACTTCCCCGATAAATAACTGCTAAACCACCTTTTTTCACTAAAGGTAAACTATATTCAGCACAAGCAGAAACACTACCCACTGCACGAATCACAGCTAAATCATAATTTTCTCGATGTTTACTTTCCTGTCCAATTTCTTCCACCCTCCCGACAATTGTTTTCGCATTGATAAGAGGAAGATCCGTTAAAACAGAGTCAATAAAATTAATTTTTTTGCGAGTAGAATCTAACAAAGTCACCTGAGAATTAGGGAAAATAATCGAAATTGGTAAACCAGGAAAACCAGCACCAGTACCAATATCAATTACGGATGCACCTGGATGAAGAGAATCAATAAAATGCTGTTTTGGTGCAACTCCCCTTAACGAATCCCAAAGATGTTTTTCCCAAAATTCTGACGCTTCAGTAATGCGCGTTAAATTCACATAATGATTAGCTTCAATAACCAATTCATAGAGTTTTTGTAATTGATTTTGTTGGTCATTTGTTGGTTGCCAATTTAACGTTTCTTGCCAAACTTCCACCATTTCAGGTAAACTAAAGACGGACTCTAAACTCATATTCACTCAATTAATTATCTCAAAATCTTTGCGTTCTTCTCTGCGACTCTGCGTGAAACTTTTTAAGTTTTAATTCAAATGTTTCACTTCCCAACTGTTTCTGCAATTTTCTTTTCTAAAGTTTTAGGATCAACAGATTCCAAAACACCATGATTTAAAGTCCAACAACTGTCCGCTATTGGTAACATATCCCCTGCATCATGTGTAACAACTAATAAAGTCCAATCTTTTTTCAATTTTGCTAATAAATTTATTAATTGACGACGAATAGACCAATCTAAACCGGCTGTAGGTTCATCTAATAATAATAAATTTGGTTGGCGAATTAATTGAACTGCTAAAGCTAAACGTCTTTGTTGTCCACCGCTTAAAGCATGGGGTGAGGTAGAAAATGATAAATGATCTAATCCTACTTCTCTGAGTGCTTGATGAACTCGTTCTGTACCTAATTCGGGATGTCCTAAACGCAATTCTTCCAAAATTGTACCACCGCAAAAGTGCCTTTCGGGAAATTGAAAGACAATTCCCGCTAATTGTTGCAGTTGTTCTGATATTAGTGGTTGTTCTCTCCAAAATGCAGCACCGGAGGTAGGTTCAACTAATCCTGATAAAATTTCTAATAAGGTGCTTTTACCAGAACCACTAGGACCTATGACTAAACCTAGCTGCTGTGGTGGTAATTCCAGGTTAATAGATTTAAGAATTGCTGTGGGACAAGCTGTGGGGTGATAAGTTAGATTTCTGAGATAAAGCATTTGTTAAAATTACCAGATAGTCAGCGAACAACTGATGAACAACTGATGGACTAAAAGCAAAGTTACGTAACCAAAACCTGATCCAGCAGCAACAAACATTCAACTTTTTCTATTTTGACAGAATTACACAAAAAAAAATCGCTACAATCAGCGAGGAAACCTGATGAATTTTCAATAGTCTAGATAAATTCGATTTTTTTGGATTTTTTTGCTAAGACAGAAGCGTTTTTTGGTTAAGCATTTTTTGATTTTAAGTAATACATAAGACAAGTTCAACCGTAATAATTCTGTGTTTTATTATGTCTAAACATTTTTTAGGATTTCCTCTGGTTTCTACAGTTGCTTTTGCTACTACGTTAATCTTAAATTTGTGGGTAAATCCCTCATTAGCGGGTGATCCATTTCGCAGTAGTGAACCTCATAAAATTGGCGATCGCACGGAAGCAGCGTTTAAAGCGATTTTCCAACAGGGAGATTATTCCGCAGCAGAGGATCACCTGAAAAAAGCGATCGCTGATGAACCCGATGAACCTTTAGCTTATGCTTTAAAAGCATCTTTAGCTTATACTAATCAAGATTTAGTAGGATTGGAAAAGTACAGCAAAAAGACTTTAGAAGCTGGACAAAAATTGATTGCTACTAACCAATTACGTGGTAATTTATACACTGGAGTAGGCAATTTTTTAGAAGGTGCTGTCATTATTACCCGTGAAGGTACGGTTAATGGTGCATCAAAGGCATTTACTAGGTTAACAAAAGTGTATGAATACTTAGATAGAGCAGAAGCCATTAATGCCAATGATCCAGAGTTAAATTTAATTAAAGGCTATATGAACTTAATGTTAGCCGTTAACTTGCCTTTCATTAGTCCTGATCAAGCGATTGAACAACTGGAACAAAATGCAGCACCTGGATATTTAGTAGATAGGGGTATTGCTTTAGCGTATCGGGATTTAAAAAAATATCCCCAAGCATTAAAATATGTGGATCGTGCTTTGAAAAACACCTCTGACAACCCAGAAATTTATTATCTCAAAGCGCAAATACTGTATTTACAAGGTAACAAGGAAAAAAGTCAGAATGTGGTTAAAGAAGCGATCGCATATTTTGAGAAAGCGTTAACCAAAAAATCCCAACTTCCTGCTAGTCTAGTCAAACAAATTGAATCCGAACGCAACCAGGCTAAAAACCGACTCAATAATATATGATGATTTAGTCATTAGGAAAGAAGGGAACAGGGAACAGGGAACAGATAATTATTTATTCTCTTTCCCAATCACCAATCACCAATCACCAATCACCAATCACCAAAAATGTACATTCAATTCCGCGAATTTAATCCCTTTGACGTTTGGTTCTGGATCAAATTTAGTACCATTCCTTCCCAACAAGAAAAACAATATGTAGAAGAAGTATTTAACTCTTGGTTTTATTTGGGTAAACTAGGAGGGTTCAACGCTGAAAACTTGCAAGTTCAAGAAACAGGTTTGGATTTAAGCTACATGGATTATGATAACCAAGGTTATGATCAAAGTATGTTAGCTTTAATGCACAACATGGGTGAATTTGAATATGAAGGAAAATGGGGAAGATGCTGGTTTGATTTAGGAACAAGTGATGCGATCGCCTTAGATATTCTCATCAACGCACTATCTCAATTAAGTGAAGAATACGTCACCATAGAAGCATTATATTTAGGTGGTGAAAACGAAGATTGGCCAGTAGAAGATAGTGAAACTCGCGCTTATTCCCTTTACGATAATTAATCATTCAAATAACAACAATTACTCACAACAATGAATCAACCAGGTGAAATTAGAGTCATAGTTTTAGCATTAATTAAAGATGGTGACAGAATCTTTGTTTCTGAAGGATATGATCCGACAAAGCAATCAACATTTTATCGTGCTTTAGGTGGAGGAGTAGAATTTGGTGAAACCAGTCGCATAGCATTGGAACGAGAATTTCAAGAAGAAATACAAGCTGATTTAACCAACATTCGTTATTTAAGTTGTATCGAAAACCTGTTTATATTCGATGGTAAACAAGGACATGAAATCATCCAACTTTATCAATGCGACTTTGCAGATCCGAAATTTTACCAAATTGAAAGTTTAACCTTTTCCGAAACACCAGAAAAGAAACATCGTGCTTTATGGGTAGAAATTGAAAAGTTTAAATCAGGAGAACTAAGATTAGTACCAGAAGTCTTTTTTGATTATTTGTAAACTCAGATCCCCGACTTCTTGGAAAAGTTGGGGATCTATTTCAAGAAATGATATAATTAACAAATAACATCAACTAACGAGAGTGAACTATGTCTACTAAACTATTAACCAGACGTTTCACAGTTGAACAATATCATCAAATGAATGCAGCAGGAATTTTAACAGAAGATGATAGAGTAGAATTAATTAACGGAGAAATTATTGAAATGTCACCAATAGGAAGAAGACACGCAAGTTGTGTAAGAAGATTAATTAGTACATTGTCTCAATTGTTGCTTCCATTAGCAATAGTTGATTCTCAAAACCCCATAACTTTAGATAATTTTTCCGAACCGCAACCAGACATAGCATTACTTAAACCCCATGAAGATTTTTATGAATCTGCACATCCTCAACCATCGGATGTATTATTATTAATAGAAGTTGCAGATAGTAGTTTTGAATATGATCGAGATATCAAAATTCCTCTTTATGCAGCTAATGGTATTATAGAAGTTTGGTTAGTTGATATCATCGAACAAAAAATCATCGTTTATCGTCAGCTTACAGAAAATGGATATAGTCAAATCACAACCTTTCAACGTGGTGAAATTCTAGATATCCTCGCATTTCCTGAAATTAAAATTACCGTTGATAGCATTTTAGGAACAAAATAATTATAGAAACAAATTATAGAAATAATTAACCAATATCATCAACAAAGAGAGTGAACTATGTCTACGAAATTATTAACCAGACGTTTCACAGTTGAACAATATCATCAAATGAATGCAGCAGGAATTTTAACAGAAGATGATAGAGTAGAATTAATTAATGGAGAAATAATTGAAATGTCACCGATAGGAAGAAAACACGCATCTTGTGTCAATCGTTTAAACTCTCTTTTTTCACAGTTACTAGGTAAAAAAGTAATTGTTGCTGTACAAAACCCCATAACTTTAGATAATTTTTCCGAACCCCAACCAGACATAGCATTACTTAAACCCCGTGAAGATTTTTATGAATCTGCACATCCTCAACCATCGGATGTATTATTATTAATAGAAGTTGCAGATAGTAGTTTTGAATATGATCGAGATATCAAAATTCCTCTTTATGCAGCTAATGGTATTATA
>NZ_BJCE01000299.1:0-5523 GCF_005402885.1 Sphaerospermopsis reniformis | reverse complement strand
TTGTAATCTTTGTGCTTCAGCTTGACCTTTAGCACGGTTAACTTCTGCTTGTGCTTCTTGGGTCGCTTTTTGGGCAATAAAACTTGCTTGTTTTGCTTCTTGTTCCGCTATTTGTTTCGCTTCGATCATCTAGAAAATTTTAAGCTTTGTAAAGCCTTCTCACTCCCATCTTAACTAAATGCCGGCATTTTCTGGCCTCAGAAAATAATAGCTGAAAAGTTTTCTTGGCTTCTCAAGGAACTGATACACCATTAAAATTAAAATGAATTATGTAAAAAAAAAGGTTGAGAACTATGACACCCTCTTTAGCAAATTTTCTTTGGAGTCTCCTTTGGGGTACTGCTATTGTGGTCATCCCCGCTACTGTTGGTTTAATTTTCATCAGCCAGAAAGATAAAATCCAACGCAATTAAGCAATTGGGGACTGGGGAATGGGGAATGGTGACTGGAGACTGGGGACTGGGGACTGGGTAATCAATTTGATATTTCCCAATCAACTATCAACTATCAACTATCAACTATCACCTTTTGCCCAATCACCTTTTCCCCAATCACCAGTCACCTATCACCAAAAATTGTAAACAGCTTCAGAGCTTATTTGCTAGATGCTTTGAAGCTTAAATATATTGTCAATAGTTAAAATAGTAATTTTAATTGTTAGCAATAATTGATGCTACAAGTCCCCGGATTAGTCCGTGTGGTAAATCCAAAATCCAAAATCTAAAATGCAAAATTAGATGACTCGCTAACATAGATGTGATATTGGGAAAAGAGCAATGATAAATTTTGGGCTGAACTCAGCCAGTGTTTTGGCTCAGGTAAATTTTGGGGCTAACTCAGCCAGTGTTCTAGGAATTTTCCTGGCTGTGGCTGGGGCAGCACTATATTTTCTTCGCACCGTGCGCCCGGAACTGTCACGAGATCAAGATATCTTTTTTGCGGCGGTTGGCTTACTGTGTGGTTTTATTCTCATCTTCCAAGGATGGCGACTTGACCCGATTTTGCAGTTTGGTCAGTTGCTGTTAGTTGGTTCTACTGTATTTTTTGCTGTTGAAAGTATTCGTCTGCGAAGTATTGCTACTCAACAAGCGAAACGCAATACTCCCATTGTGGATGATGAGCGAGAAGTCAGCAGAAAATATTCTTACTCTGATCGCCGTAATTATCAAGCGGAAATGGATGCCGATTTAGAACCGCTACCTTATTACGAAGAGGAAGAAGAAGAACGTCCCCCACGTCCCAGGATTCGTGGTAGCCGAGATGATCGTTCCAGCCGTGATAATTATTATGAGGAACAACCCCCACGACGAACAGAACGCCGCAGTAGCAGGGAAAAACCAGAAACAGCCGAAAGGAAACGTCGTCCGAGTTCTGGACGTTCCGTAAGTCTCAAGAGTGATAGTTTTGAACAAGAAAATTGGGGTTCTGTTTCTAAGGAAGTTGATGACTGGGAAAGTCCCCAAGAGGAAGTAAGAAAACCGTCACGTCGCAGTAATAACAGACCTCAACGCCCAGAAAGCCGTGAGGATGATGTTACACCTAGACCTAGAAAACGTCGTCCATCTGCTGATTCACCTTCTCGCAGAGAAAGGAATGAAGATGAGGCTATACCTACTGATTATGTACCATATAAACCTCTGGAAACTCCCAATGAGGATTCAGGTAATACCAATGACTTTGATGATGTTTAAAACATTTAGCTGATGGTAATTTCAAGGGCGACGGAAAGCGGTTGATGTGAAAAAATTTACATCTGTATTGTGGCTCCAAAAGCGTATTCGTTGGAGCCTAATTTTTAGCCTCAGTGGGTTGCTTGTGTCTTGTGGTGCTGGTGAGATTCCGGTTGGGGTTTATTCTCTAAACAGTCGTTATACTGAGGAACAACCGGCTTTGAGTGGCAACGGACGCTTTTTGGCCTTTGTCTCTAATCGTAATGGTAATCAGCAATTGTTGATGTACGACTTGGAAACCCAAAGTTTTATTCCCACTCCCAGTTTAAACCGACGAGAAACTGTTGCTGAAAGTCCCAGTCTCAGCTACACAGGTCGTTATATTTGTTACCTCACGAGTGACCAAGGTAGACCAGTGATAGCACTTTATGATCGCGCTATGAAACAATCACAAATCATTACTCCTACCTATCGCGGCTGGATCAGAAATCCTCATATCAGTCCTGATGGACGTTATATAGTGTTTGAATCTGCCAGTCGTGGACAATGGGATATTGAAGTTTTAGACCGAGGACCCACTGTAGAATTAGATATTCCTAATGGTGCAACGGTGACTGGTGATAGGTGACTGGTGACTGGTGACTGGTGACTGGTGACTGGTGACTGGTGACTGGTGACTGGGAAAAATAACTAATAATTAATAACTAATGACTAATAACTAATGACTAATGACAAATTACTTTTATTTTTATTATTAAGTTCAACTTTGTTAACTGGGTGTTTCGGTTATCCGCGTATATTAAGTTATCCCTTTGATCTCGGTGGTCGCGGTTTAAACAGTTCAGCTTCGGAGTTAAATCCGCAAATTTCGGGCAGATATATTGTTTTTACTACTAATCGTCGCGGTAGCCAGGATATTTATATGTTTGATACTGTTACACGAAATCTAGTAGATTTACTAGGTTTAAATTCTTTTGATACTATTGCTGATCATCCTTCTGTGACTCAAGATGGTCGTTTTGTGGTTTTTGCTGGGAGTCGTCAGGGGCGCTCCTTTATTTTTCTTTATGATCGAGAAACTCGACAATCCAGAAATTTAACTGCTAATCTGCAAGCAGAAGTCCGCAATCCTACAATTAGTGCTGATGGTAGTAGAATTGCGTTTGAGTATAGCAATAATGGGCAATGGGATATTTTACTGTATGACAGGTTTGGACAAAAATTGAATATCCCCCAAGACCCAAGGTAATTGATAATTGATAATTGATAATTGATAATTCGTAATTATAAATTACTACCCAATCACCAATCACCAATCACCAATCACCAATCACCAATCACCAATCACCAATCACCAATCACCAGATTTAACTGATTCAATGAGCGATCGCACTTGTTGAGTACCTTCTGAGGGTTCAAAGGAGAGGGGAAATTTACCCCTGACTAACATCCGTAAACCCAGAGGTGCAAGACTAAGTAATCCTTTTAAATCACGGAAATAATTACCAACTACTTGGATACCAAATTGACGTTCATCAATCCAACCACCTGCTTTAACTAGCTCAACCAATACTTTGCGGTGACGAATGGAACGGCTATCACTGGCTTTTTTGCGGTCAAGAATTTCTTGTTTAATTTTGGTAATTTGTTCTAATGGTGCAACTTCCATTGGACAAACAGAGTCGCAATAAAAACAACGAGTACAACCCCAAACACCTTTAGTTCCTTCGTTGTAATTTTCCAAGCGATTTTCTTGGTTACTATCGCGGGAATCTGCCACCATGCGGTACGCTTTGGCGAGAGCGTGGGGACCTACAAAATCGGAATTAACTTCACGGGCGTTGCATTCTGAATAACAAGCACCACACATAATACAATTACCTGTTTGATCGAGAAGCGATCGCTCTTGTGGTGTTTGCAAAAATTCTTTTTCTGGTACTTGTCGCGCTGCTGTACTGACATAAGGTGCAACCGCTTCTAAATTATCCCAAAAACTACTCATATCTACGACCAAATCCTTAATCACGGGCATATTTCCCAAAGGAGCGATCGTGATTTCATTAATGGTATGATTATGGTTTGTCGATAATGAAGATGATGAAATTTTTTGCAATCTAGCTAGTTCGCTGCCAACATTTTCTTTACAGGCTAAAGCTGAACGTCCATTAATTCGCATAGCACAGCTACCACAAATAGTATTGCGGCAATTTTTGCGAAATGCTAAAGTTCCATCTTGTTCCCATTTGATCCGATTTAGGCAATCAAGTATTGTATTACCTGGTTCTACCTGTAAAGGATAAGTTTGGACAACAGGGTGAGAGTTTTGCTGCTGGCGAATAATCTTAAAAACAACTTCCATATATTACCAACCAAATTCTAAAAATTGCCTTACCTGCTGCCAAAATAATGAGTACAAGCAGGTTGTTGTCAAAAATTAGCCCGTTATTTAACTTCAGTGGCTAATAAGCTGATGCTGAAGGCGCTTATGATTCCAGTTCAAGGATAACCATTAAAATTTTAGTTGTAGAAGTGCAGTCAGTGAAATTTATCGAAACAATCGAGTCTCAAAACGGACTTCATTCAAAGTTGTGGGAGGCGTGATAAATCCCCGTGACAAAAACCGCCTCCAGCAAAGCGACCTCCTGGTTTTGTGAACTGAGCAGTATTAGCAGGTGTTTAACATAGCGATGTGTTTACCTGAGCAAATGCAGCTTAGGCATGGAAGTTCAATTTGTCAAATATTTTTTTGCTTTTCTCTGACAAGAGGTGAGGGATATACCCTTCACTGGTTTATCCTCTACACTTGAGACTTCTTTAGTTTAGTCCTGTTTGTAAAAAGTCTTCCAGTAATAGCGAAATAAAAATTTTTTAAATATATAGAAGTGTTAAAGCGGCGGACAATTATTTGGTTATGGCTATCAAGCAAGGGATAGATGTGGTAAATTGATTCTTCCCCTAGACAGACGTGGAGAATAATCGGCGATATTTTCCCTGCTCCTAATAAACAGGGTGAAAAATACCAGGGGCTTTTTGTCTGTTCTCCATCAAGAAAACCTAGATTTAAGTCACTCACTCAAAACATCTCGCCTAATTATATAAACTTTTATAAAAGTCTTGACTCCATACTCATGAGACCATCAGTCCAGAGTAAAATCCTTACTCCTTTTTCTGTCCCCAACTCCAGTGATTTGAAAAAAAAATAATTTGCAAATTGTTTTTTAAATTCAACAAATATTTTGCTATTATTGGTTCATGATAGTATTTAATATGAAATTACGAAGTCACAAAACCAGTACCAAAGTCCGTACAAGTCCGGCTGCTACTGCTTTGTTGATTCGTAATGTAGAGACAAGAAAATTTGTGTCTCTATCGGCTGGACACAAGGGTGTATGTCTCTAAGACCATCAGCAAATACTATACTGTCCTAAGCTGGAAATGACGAGTGGGTACAAACCTACAACTCAAGAGCAAGAAAGGCAAGCACTGAAAATGAAAAACCTGCAATTTATTGTATCTACAACTTTTTAGGAGTAGAACTAACCTGATTTGTAAAGGTGGCTTAAAATTACACCACTACACTAGCGCCAAAAGATTAAAATATTTTTCTTTCTCATGGCGAATGATGGTTAAAAATGCCGTACAATCAACGGAATAAAATTCTGTGACAACCATGATCTCTAATTGAATATGGAAAACCATATATAGAGATACTTGGGCTGATCATATCAGCAGGAATTCACACTTCACCCTCAAGTCTTCAGTAGCTCTGGACATTGGCTAAAAAGCCAAATGTAAAAATCAGGCTACATTGATGAACTGTTTCAAGAGATTAAGGAAATTTTGAACATAATGA
>NZ_BJCE01000298.1:0-5539 GCF_005402885.1 Sphaerospermopsis reniformis | reverse complement strand
ATGCTGGTGAGCGTGGTGTATTAATGAAGTTTGGAAACGTGCAAGATCCAGTATTAGGCGAAGGAATACACTTAATTATTCCTGTAGTGAATACAGTTAAAAAATTAAGTATTAGAATCCAAAAACATGTCTTCTTGGAGAACTACAGCAATTTGTTGTCTTAAAGAAGCTAAATCACAACTTTTCAGATCAAAACCATCAATTAAAATCCTTCCCGATTCAATTTGATAAAGTCTTTGCAACAGTTTAGAAAGGGTACTTTTACCTGAACCACTGCGCCCGACAATACCCACAAATTGTCCTGGTTTGATATCAAAAGAAATGCCTTTTAATACAGGTTCTGTGTTAGGACTATAACGGAAAAAAACCTGCTCAAAATTAACTTCACCTTTGAGGGGTGGTAATACTAAACCCGTTCCTGCTTCTGCTTCTGGGGCAGCGTTGAGAATATCGCCAATTCTATCTACAGAAAGTAGCACTTGTTGGAGATTTTGCCATAATTGCACTAACCGCAGTAAGGGTCCTGTCACTCTTCCTGATAACATTTGAAAAGCGATTAATTGACCTACTGTGAGTTGCTGATCAATGACTAATCTTGCACCAAACCAAAGTATTAACAATGTAGAAAAATTAGTGAGAAAATCACCAATATTACTGCTAATATTTGACGTAGTGGAAGCTTTAAAACCTGTGCGAATAAACTTAGCAAATAAACCTTCCCAGCGTTCTCTAGCTACTGGTTCGGCTGCATGGGCTTTAACAGAATGAATACCTGTAACCGTCTCTACTAAAAATGATTGACTGTCTGCACTGCGGTTAAAAGTTTCGTTTAGCCAATTTCTTAAAATTGGGGTGGCGATAATTGTTAAAGTGGCAAATAATGGGAGAACAGCTAAAGCTACAAAAGTGAGGGGAATGTTGTAATAAAACATCAATCCCAAATAAACGACGGCAAAGATACTATCGAGAATTACTGTTAAAGCTGTACTTGTTAAAAATTGGCGAATTTGTTCTAATTCTTGTACTCTGGCGACTGTATCACCCACTCTGCGAGATTCAAAATAAGCCAAAGGTAAACGCATTAAATGGCGAAAAAGTTGGGCTGATAAACTCAAATCTAAACGCCGTGCGGTGTGGGTAAAAATGAAGAGTCGAAGAGTACCCAGGAGAGCTTCAAATATGGCGACTAATAAGAGAGCGATCGCCATCACATCGAGAGTAGCTAAACTCTCCTGCACCATCACTTTATCAATGATGACTTGGGTAATTAATGGTGAAGCTAAACCCAATAATTGTAAAGTGAAGGAAGCTAGTAATACCTCACCTAATAATTTGCGATATTTCCAAACTGCGGGAGTGAACCAAGAAAGATTAAATTTCTCTTGTTTGGAAATTAATTCTACTTGCCATAATTTACCATCCCAACAAGATTCTACTACTGATTGGGTGAGATATTCACATTGATTATTGAGAGGATTGGCAATAATTAAACAATTACCTTTCATCCCATAAGTTACAACCCAACTGCTAACTATTTCCGATTTCCATAATAGTAAAGCCGGAAAAGATAAATGTCGTAATTCACCCCAATTTACCTGCAATTTCCGCAAAACTAACCCTAACTTTTCCGCTGTTTCTATCACATTTTTGGGGCGTTGTCCCCGCAGTTGACGTTGTACCCATTCTAGTTGCACACTATTATTTAAATATTGTGCTACCATTGTTAAACAAGCGGCCGCAGTATTTCCACTCACTACAAAAGGATAGTGAGAAGGATAATTAGAAATTGCAGATTTTGATGATGAAGGTAAAGATAAATAAGATGTCGTCAGTGAAGTAGATATTTCTTCTTTTTCCCTGTTTTCACTGTCACCTGTCACTTGTTCCCTGTCACCTTTCCCATGCCAAAATTCATCAATTTGAGGATGAGACAATTTTTCCCACAGTGATGAGTTCCAACACACAACTACAACTTCTTTACTAGCAGCTACAGCTTTACAATTAGTAAATAACTGTTGCAAATCACCAAACCAATCTCCATCATTTAAGGTGGCTACAGGTTTACTTTTTTCATCCCGTAAACGGACTTTACCAGTGATAATAAAAAACTGATATCCTCCTGTTTCCTGTAACCAAATTTTTTCGCCAAGTTGATATTGACGAATTTCTAATTCATTGGTTACTTCTGTTTGTTGTTCAGGAGTCAACCAGCACAATGGCGGTTTTTTCCAAGGTAAAGTATCTAGCGCATTTATTCGTAAAGTTTGATAGTTCAGAATATTTAGCTCACTTGTAATTTTACTGTCAGGTTTTGAATTTTTTCCCCTAGCCATTTTTCAAATAACTCATTTTGTAGTGATTGTTTTAGTTGAGTATTTTCTAAAGTTGCTGGTAGAATGTTCTCTAATCTAAATAAACTGAAATTTCCTTCTATTTCTATCGGTCCTATCAATTGTCCAAGGTTAGCTGCATCTACAGACGCACGCAAAATATCTGGTAAACTACCCCGACTAATGGGACCCATCATACCGTTAAAGGTTTTTTCATCTGCTAAGGAATACTCTTTTGCTAGTTGCTCAAAACTACTTCCTTCTTCAATTTGAGTGTGTAATTCTTCTGCTAGTTCTCGGTTATTAACCATGATCCGAGAAAGTACGACTCGATCTAAATAAATCTTTCTTTCAATAAAGTATTCTGGTAATTTTGGTTCGGTAATTACCGCTTTCAGTTTTTCTAATTTGAACCCAAAGCTAACTGATTCATAAAATGTAGCGTAATCACTACCATTATTTTGTAACCATGTTTGGAATTGTTCAGGATCTGTAAGTTGATTTTTTAACCGAAAATCAATAATTGCTTGTTCAATTAATGCTGTACTGATATTTATATCATCTCTGGTTTTTAGTTCTTTCTCTAGGACATATTGACGCAGAACATCGCTGATAAACTGATTTAGTTTACCAGAAATCTGTAAATACTTGACTACTTGATAGAGGTCGATTTGATCGTCGTTGATTGTAAAAAATGATGAAGATTCCATGAAATAAATATGAGGAAAATCCTAAAAATCTATACAACTTTTCCATTAAATAATAGATAAAACCGTAGGAAAATAAGGTTCAAGATGATAAAGATTTTATGAATTAGTTAGTGAAAAAATAAATAATTATAAAAATTACCTACACCATATAAATAGTAAATGCAATTTTTTACACATTTCCTATGGTGTTGGAGCAGTAATAGTCATGAAAAAAACAGCAAATTTGCTGTTTAAAATTTTGAATTTTTAGTAAATTTTCAAACAAATATCATTTGCCAAATAACAGCGAGGATAATTGCTGCAACTGCCCCAATTAGGGTATTGAAGATATTGACAACTTCGTTGGTAAGCCAAGTATATTTAGATTGCAATGTTGCACCAATGACACTTTCTAAATTGGTAGCGATAAAGGCTGCTATTACACACCAAACAATTCCTAAGATATCTATTAAATTTACACTCCAACCTACAAGGGCGATCGCTACTGATCCGATAATACCCGCTAAAGTCCCTTCTAAACTTACCGCCCCTTCTGTACCTCTCGCTACAGGTTGCAATGTGGTAATTAAAAAGGTACGTTTACCGTAGGCTTTACCCACTTCGCTGGCAGTTGTATCTGATAATTTGGTGCTAAAACTCGCTACATAGCCCAAACACAGCAAAAACTTCCAATCAGGTATAAGCCACACTCCCAGGGCGCATAAAGTCGCAATTAACGCCGAACCCCACACATTTTCAGGACCCCTTGCACCAGAACGTTTTTCTGCAATTCCTTGGGCTTCTTTTTCTTTCATACCGATGCGGGTAACTCCCGAACCGACGATAAAATAAAACCCTACCACCAGATATCCTGGCCAACCCAGTGTTCCCCAAACTATTACACCCAATAACCAAGCATGGAATATTCCCGCAGGGGTGAGTAATTTTTTAGGAATAATCGCTACTATCCCTAATAAAATAGCGTTTAATCCCATTCCAACTAACCAGGGATTGATGTCATTAAGTAATGATAACATTGGTAATTAATGATGAGTATTTTCAGTTTTTTATGATATGGGACTACTTTTTTGATCTGTGACAGTTAGTGGTGCAGAATGTGGGTTTATTCTACTAAGTACATTTGTCGTCAAAAAACGATTTTTTTTACATCTCAGCAGAGTTCAGAAATTTCCTCAATTCTCGTATAGCTGCACTTGTATTGCGGTTATAGGCAGTTTGTAAACTCTGTTCAACAATCTCATGTATATCAAAATTAGGGAAATAGTGGCTGTAGCTTTGAAGTAAATAGCTGTTTTGCTGAAGTTGATAAATTAACAGTTGCTTTTGTTTATACAGCCAAATTTCTGGAACTTGATAAGGTAGATAATCGTTGATATGAGTATAACTGGTAACGTCAATTTCTAGAACTAAATCAGGTGGTGGATCAACTGTCCAAATAATCCGATTTTTGCTAGATATAGCTTGCCAGTTATGAATATAAAAACAATAATCTGGTTATATTCCACTTTCTTCGGGAAGTTCCATCGTTATGGGGGTAAAAGCATCAAATTCCCACTGAACATAATCGAGTAGAGTAGTAATTATACTGGCGATAACATGAGCATCTTGTCCATGTTTTGGCAAAGGTGACATGATGATTACTTCCCCATTTCGATATTTTAGTCGTGGAATTGTGCGATCGCCCCGTTGTTGACATAAAGTTTGATACTCTTCCCATGTTCCAGGTATCCGCACCACAGCACCGGCAGGAATTTGGGTTTTTTCTGGTGATATCAGCGCAAACATAACTTAACTTATACATCAGTAAATAATTATAGTTTTATTTTATAGTTTTATTTTAGAGAATATTAGCAACAAGCTTGTAATTGTAATAGCTTATCAACATCCTGTACATCCGCAAATCCTGGACATCCTGATTCAGACAATAAAAAACGCACCTTGCTAAAAAAGCCAAAGTGCGATCGCCATTACCAGAAAAATCAAAATCCTGAAAATCCTCAAATCCTGGATATCCTGATTCTGACAAATTCCATCAATCAACTATCACCTATCACCTTGACATTTTCTCTACAATGTTCCTCACTTCGTCAATACTTAAATTCAAAACCTGGGCAATTTGTTCTTGACTCAAACCTAATCCTACCAAACCAGGAACAGCTTCTAATTTAGCTTCGAGTTTTCCTTCTTCTTTACCTTCTTCTCTACCTTCCTCTCTACCTTCTTGTTTAGCTTCTTGATAAAATCTGGTTTGTTTTAAATCACTGAGTCCAAACATTGATTCTATTTCCTCCCTATTCATTCTTGGCAGTTTGTAGATTAGAATTGTCTCGATGATGTCTAATATTTGTTGTTGTTGTGTTTGAGACTTTACTTCTTGTTTGGTACGGTTAATTAACTCCCTAGCTTGGGTGATAGCTTTTTCTTCATTGGTAATGATTAGTTTAATTGTAGCAATCCCAATGGGTAATGATGTTGTTTCTTCAATTTCATCTAAATAAA
>NZ_BJCE01000297.1:0-5599 GCF_005402885.1 Sphaerospermopsis reniformis | reverse complement strand
GAAATCCCAAAAAATGCACACTTTTTCCGGTATACCCTTCAAAACCCTTGCACTAATTTCTGTGTTTATCAGCCTCTAACCTTTGATATATCAAGGTTTTAGGTTTATTCAGCAAACCCTAATTAAACCAATTATGTCACCTGTCACCTGATATTTGGCGATTATATCTAAAAATAGATAAGTAATTTTCTGATATTTATTTATGAATGTTTCTCTAGAAGTTCTGATCAACTCTGCAAAAGCTGGAAAACTAATTAGTTTTCCTACGGATACCGTACCTGCACTAGCTTCTCTACCCGCACAAGCAGAATTAATTTATACTGCTAAACAACGGAGTTTGGATAAACCTTTGATTTTAATGGCTGCTAAAGCCGAAGATTTATGGGATTATGTAAAAGGAAATAAGACTGAATATCAAATTTGGCAGGAGGTAGTTAGTCAATATTGGCCTGGTGCATTGACTTTAGTGTTACCTGCTAGTGAGAAAATTCCTCAAGTGATGAATCCTACTGATCCAACTACTATAGGTATTAGAGTACCCAATCATCCAATTGCCCAAAATATCTTAGCACAAACTGGACCAATGGCTACCACTAGTGTTAATTTATCAGGACAACCAGCTTTAGAAAATCGAGCAGAAATAGAAGTTAATTTTCCTGATGTTCTCACCTTAGAAGCGATTGAATATAAAGGTTTGGGAATACCTTCTACTGTTGCTAAATGGACAGGGAATGATTGGCAAATTTTGCGCCAAGGAGTAATTAAAATTGATAATTGATAATTGATAATTGATAATGGTACTCAAGAGTAAAATTTTCTATGACTAGCTTAAATGAATGGTTATATCTAGGATCAGGAATAGGTTTAGGAATAGGTTTAGGAATAGGTTTTTGTAAGTTATTCCTAAAGTCATCTAAATCTTCATCCATTCCTGTGGAAATTGCCCCACAACAGCAAGAAACCGAAGTTTTACAAAAAACTTTAGACAAATTAAACCAAACCCAATTAGCCTACCAACTGGCTAGGGAAATGAGCCAGTTTCAAGGTGGTTTTTTGGCAAGGACTACCCATGAATTGCGATCGCCCCTGAATGGTTTAATAGGATTACATCAGTTAATTTTAAATGATTTGTGCGAAAATCCAGAGGAAGAAAGGGAATTTGTCGGACAAGCTTATGAGCGATCGCTGAAATTGCTAAAAATGATTGATGAAATTCTCAGTGTTGCTAGAACAGAACACGGAACAAATAAATTACATATTCAGCCTTTACAGTTAACTAAGGTTTTAGAAGAAGTTTATAAATTAACTTATATGTTGGCAGGAAATCGCAATTATCCTTTTACTATATCATTTCCTAAACCAGAAATTTATGTTTTAGCAGATAACCGCTGGCTACGTCAAATCTTGGTGAATTTAATAGATACTACTATTTTACAAATGGAAGAAGGTAGTATTCATCTTTCCAGTAGTATTGCACCTGCAAATACAGCTACAAATAATATTATTAATAATGTTGTGCATATTTATCTAGATGTCCCTTCTCATGCTGTCATCTCCAGTGAGGAAATAAATTTGATTGCCTCTGAAAATAACACAAATCAAGAAAATATAAAAGACAGTATAGAAATCTCATCAGGGATGAAACTATTACTTAATCAAAAATTACTAGAAACGATGGGAGGAAAACTAGAAATTATTGCTTCTCCCATCACCACAGCAGTAACACAAGATTGCAGCAGACTACAAATTGCTATCCCCCTAGTGACTCCTGAAGCTGAACTTCTCCTGTCGGAATAGAACCTAGATCCGATTGGTTGTATAGTACCATTGTCGTGGTAGTATTAGTTTGAAAACCAATCTTTTCATAGAATTTTTGTTGATGAGTTGTCATTAAATAAACTCTCTCCACTTGCATGACAGGGTGAGCTAAAACTGTTTCTACTAATTTAATTCCCAGTCCCTTACCTTGATAATCTGGATGAATGACAACATCCCAAATTGTAGCGCGATAGATGCCATCAGAATTAGCTCTTGCAAAACCAATGAGTTGTTCTCCATCCCAAACAGAAATCACCTGTTCACTATTAGTAATAGCTTTGTTTAAATCCTCTATACTGCGTCCTTTCGCCCAAAAAGCGGCTATATTAAACAAATTCTGAAGTTGGTAAAGGTCAATTTCCGCACGGCGATCGCTAAAATGAATTTGAGGATTTTTCATGTATAGACACCCAACTGGTAGTATCTTCGTTTCTGTTATGGCATATTTTCTGAAAAAATACTTTAAATGTACATATTTATGCAACTAAGAAAAAGTTAATTACTTGTTATAGTAGGAGTCAGGAGTCAGGAGTCAGGAGTCAGGAGTCAGGAGTCAGGAGTCAGGAGTCAGGAGTCAGGAGTCAGGAGTCAGGAGTCAGGAGTCAGGAGTAAAACCCTGTTGGGGTGAGAGTTTCATGATTCATTGATGTCCTAACTACTCTGTCTACTGCTATAATATTTTCTGTTTGTTGAATTATAATTGTCTGAATCAGGATGTCCAGGATTAGAGGATGTACAGGATGTTTTTCAATGATTGTTTGTTGGCAAGTTGGGGATTTTTGCAGGATGTTATTTAATGATTGTTTTTGCATGATTATCAACAATCTGAAAATTACTCTACTCAAAATCCTGATTCAGACAAATACAACTTTAAACACCAACAGAAAATCTCTCAATCACATCCTGTACATCCTAAAATCCTGGACATCCTGATTCAGACAAATACAACTTTAAACACCAACAGAAAATCTCTCAATCACATCCTGTACATCCTAAAATCCTGGACATCCTGATTCTGACAAATACAACTTTAAACACCAACAGAAAATTTCTCAATCACATCCTGTACATCCTAAAATCCTGGACATCCTGATTCAGACAAATACAACTTTAAACTAAATTAAATGCCTCTAAAATCTTAAAAAAACTTGATCGCCGTCAGGCGATAGAAGAAGGGAAAAAAGAAAAAGTGTAGAGGGTAAAAGGGTAAGAGAGTAAAGAACTAAAGAGTCCTTGCGCCGGAAACTACCAACCGAAACCCGATGTTGCCGTGCCTGTCGTCTGGGTTGCCGTAGCTACGGCACGAAGAACGGCAAGTCCTGGGGGAGTCGCCCCAAGAACCACCGCGCAGCATCTTGAAAGCGCTTTCGCCAATCCAGGCACTACCATCTGTAGGCGCGTCTATATAATTATTGTGCCAGTCATCTTCACATAACTCCCAGACATTCCCATGCATATCGTATAAACCAAAAGAATTAGGTGGAAAAGAACCTACATCAGTGGTTTGTTGACGATATTTGCCTTTTGGTGCAGCACCGTAGGAATAGTCACCATTATAATTTACCAAATCAGTGGTAATAGTGTTCCCAAAATAAAATGGTGTAGTTGTTCCGGCTCTACAAGCATACTCCCATTCTGCTTCACTGGGTAGACTATATTTTTTACCTGTAGCTTTGCTTATTCTAGCACAAAATTCCTGTGCGTCAAGCCATGAAACTCTTTCCACTGGTTTATTTTTACCTTGAAAGCGGGAAGGTTGAGGATTGAGATCCTGTTTAATTTTTGGTAACGCTGCTACCCGTTCCCATTGTGCCTGAGTTACAGTAAACTTGCCCATATAAAATGGTTGAATATTCACCCGATGTTGAGGACTTTCTGAATCACGTCTCTCAGGTTCATTTTCCGGTGAACCCATTAAAAAACTTCCCCCCGGAATAGCGATCATTTCTAATAATACACCATTACCTAAATTTTCCTGAAATGATGTGTGAGAATTAGTAAGTTGAGGTTTAATGATCGTTGGTTGAGGTGAGTTAGTTGGAAGAGAAATCAACTGTTGAAAAATTTGTTTAAATGGATTATTAGAAGTTGGTTGTGTTTGCGGAGGTTGGGGGTTAGGAACAACAACAATTTTTTGCGGAATGGGATTATTTAATGCTGCTAAAACCTCTGTTGCTGAATGATAACGTTTTTTAGGAATATCTTGCAACATAGTTTCTAAAATATCAGTTAATTCCTGACTTAAAGAAACATACTTTTGCCATTGCCATTCCATATTTATCGGATCAAACAAAGAATCAGAACCATCATTTTTTTGAAAAAGTCCCGTTAATAATCTGACACAAGTTACAGCTAAACTATAAAGATCACTACTTGGGTAAACCATCCCCCTAAATTGTTCTGGTGGTGCATATCCAGGAGTTCCGGTAATAGTTCCCACTCTAGTTAAAATACTACCACTTGTTTCTTTAGAAACGCCAAAATCAATCAGGAATAATTTACCGGTTTTGCTTCTAATAATGTTTTCTGGTTTGATATCTCGATGAATTACCTTATTGTCATGGATAAATTGCAAAACAGGCAATAACTCTGTTAAGATAATTCTGATTTGTGGTTCGTTTAATTTACCTTGAGTGTCTAACTCTTGCAGTAAATTTTGCCCATCAATAAATTCCTGAATTAAATACAGTCTACCATCTTGGGGAAAGAAAGCGAGTAAATCAGGAATTTGCGGATGTTTACCTAATTCTTGCAGTCGTTGAGCTTCTTGTTGAAATAATTCCGTCGCTTTTTGTAAAGATGAACTTCCTGCTTGTTGGGGTAAAAATTGTTTGATGACGCAGGGTGTATTTAATCTTTTGATATCTACAGCTTGAAAAGTTCTACCAAAACCACCTTCACCGAGAAATTTTAAAGGGAGATAACGATCATCTAAAATGATTTTACTACCGCAATTTTGACAAAAATTAGTACCTTGGGGATTTTGGTAAAGACAGTCAGGATTGATACATTGACTCATGGTAGTTGCTGGGTATATCTAGCCATGATTATACTATACCACCGTCAGCATTAGGATATCCAGGATTTAAGGATTTTCAGGATGGTAGTGTTTAATGGTTGGTGGTGATTTGCTGATTTGAGTATTTGTTTGAATCAGGATATCCAGGATTTAAGGATTTTCAGGATGGGATGAATATTTATGATGTTGATAGATAAAGTCTATATATATGGGCGCACTCTTTTCCACCCATAACATAAGAATAAAAAAATCTGGGTATTTTGTCAAGTGTTGATTTGATGATTTTTCTGCATCAGGATGTAATTGGTTGATGAATATTTGTGATATATTTATATTATTGATTATTGAGATCATGGAAATTATTTAATCTTGAAAGATCGTTAAATTGATAATCCATAAATTGATAATCCATTAAATCCTGTAAATCCTTAAATCCTGGACATCCTGATTCAGACAAAAAAATCAAACATCAAAATCAAGATATTCAATTACTCATGATTGTCTCTCCAATTTTCCCACATATAAGTTAGCTCACCTACTGTTATGATAGTAGTAGCTATATTTGTTTCTCCCACTTCCTAAAAAGGATGTACAGGATGTTGATGAATTAAAAATTAAAACTCTATTTAATTATCAATTATCAATTATCAATTATCAATTATCAATTATCAATTATCAATTATCAATTATCAATTATCAATTATCAATTATCAATTATCAATTATCAATTATCAATTATCAATTATCAATTATCAATTATCA
>NZ_BJCE01000296.1:0-5669 GCF_005402885.1 Sphaerospermopsis reniformis | reverse complement strand
TCGTTTCAGGCTTTTGGCGATTAACTTCCGATCAATAGCGATCGCCCAAAAATAATTAAAAAATCACGTTAAAATGCCCGAAACCCATACCTCATATTTGGTTGATTCTGTCAATGCGTAAGTCCTAATTTAATAAGCTGTTGTGCATTTAATTTGTATAAGTGGAACAGGCATCTTGCCTGTTAAACAAGAGTTCAGAATATTAGGATTATACAATTTAGCTGTGTAACAGCTTACAAAAGGTTTCTAATAAAAAATTACATTGTTATATTATATAATATAATGCAATACGAAAGATTCTTACAAAACCATGAGTAAAGAAAATATTACATTTAGAATAGACAGCAGCAAGAAAGCCGTTATTGACGCATTAGCAAAAGGCATAAACCGCGATAGAAGCTATATTCTCAATGAAGCGATAAACGCTTATTTAGAGATGTATCAATGGCAAATCGAAGAAATCCAAAAAGGCATTACTGAAGCGGATGCTGGAGATTTTGCTAGTGATGAAGAAGTAAAAGGGACATTTGCAAGGCTAAGTAATGCAGATTAAATGGCTACGTCGGGCGCTGCGTAACTTAGAACAGGCGCATAACTACGTTTTTCAAGAAAATCCTACAGCAGCACAGGAATTAATAATCAAAATTCAAAATGCTGCCAACCAATTAGAAAAATATCCATTTATGGGTAAAAATGGCAGAATTGAAGGTACAAGAGAATTGATAATTTCTCACTCACCGTATATTCTGATTTACCGAGTTAAAGAAGAATCTGTAGAAATTCTGCGAATTTTGCATACATCAAAACGCTATCCAAAATAACCAGAGAATAAATTAAGAGTCTAAAAGCGAAAGTCGGTTTTAACCGACTATATTTATTTTTTATTATCACTCTATTTCATCAGGATTCACACCTAAAGCCTTTAAATTTTCCGCTAAAAGTTGCGTTTTTCTCCTTTCTGCTGCTAAAGCTGTTTCTGCTTGTTCAGCACGTTGTTTTTCCTGTTCCAAAAGTTGAGAAATTTCCAGATATGAAGAAAACTTATTCCCATCAGGACGATAAATTTGTAATTCTTCCCCTGATAAATCAAACTTAATTCCTAATCTGGGACTAACCCAATTTTCCATTTCTGAAATGACATCTAAACCATCTTCCGTTCTTAACCATCCTCTCAACTGATTATTTTGAGGATTATAAATATAATATTCTTCTACTCCATATCTTTCATAAAATATCAATTTCCTCTCCATTTCGGTTTGAGAATTGCTAGGAGAAAGAATTTCAAAAACTACCTGGGGCGCAATATTATTTTCTTGCCATTGTAAATAAGAACCGCGTTTACCTTTTGGTCGTCCAAATACAACCATAACATCAGGTGCATTGACTATATAATTTTTCCCTTCAATGGGATACCAAAATAAATCACCAGCCACAAAAACATCAGGGTTATCTGCAAATAACCAATCTAAATTTTGTTGAATAACTAATATCCAACGAAACTGTTCTGTATTATTAGCCATTGGTTGTCCATCACTGTCTGGGTAGATGACCTCTGATGTATTTAGGGGTAGAGGTTGAGTAACCATAACTTTAAATTAGTTAGTTGTTTACTTTACCAATATCTTAGCACTAAATAACTAAATAATAGATACCCTAATTTTTAATAAGAGCCAGGGAATAAATTCCCTGTCTAAAAGCAAAAGTCGGTTAAAACCGACTCATAAAAAACTTTGTTCTTCCTCTTTGCTTCTTTGCGTCTTTGCGTGAGAAAACTACTAAAAATTCTCATCATCAATAAAAAAATCCATCAAACTTACTTAACCTCAGACACAGAAAAAGCCTTATTTGCTTCAGCATAAATCTTTAAAGCAACCGCCATTTGTTGTTTAGCATTATCTCCCTGTGCTTGAAACCAAGCCAAAGTTTCAGGATCAACTTCAATCATAATTTTTACAGGTGATTGAGGCATTCGCAACTGTGCTTTCTCAAAAAACTCATCCGACAAAGGAGGAATATCAGAAGTATCAATTTCCTCATCACTCATGGCATCAATTCTAGCCCAATCTGTTTTTGATGTATTGTTCATAGCGTTTTCGTTCATGAGAAATTGCCTTTCTTAATGAAATAATCCTAACTATATTCACATCAGGTTCAGTGTAGACAACAACTATAACCCTACCATCAAGTAGTCCAATACCAATATATCTTTCTTCACCATAATCTTGTCGTTCATCAATATAGACAAGCATCGGTAAATTAAAAATTCGGTAAGCATCAGCAAAATCAAAACCATGCTTTGTGATATTACTTTGGTTTTTACGCTCATCCCATTCAAACTTCATAAACTCAATCTACCACACCAATTGCTAACTCTCTCTTCCTCTTTGCGCCTTTGCGTCTTTGCGTGAGAAAAACCCTAAAAATCCTCATCATCAATAAAAAATTCCGCCTCCTCATCAACCCCAGACTTCAACTCACCCAAACCCCAAAGAGACTGCAAAACCACCCCACCAACCAAACCCACCGCTACCCAAAAAGCCAACATCAAACCAAAAGGAATTTGTATTGATTGAAAAACCAAAAACTTTAAAGATACAAGTGTGGCATTCTGCACAGAAATTAGTGCGATCGCCAACACCCAACCAGCTATAACTATAGAAATAAATAAATTCACAAACATTTTCATAATTTTATATATAAAAAAAGGGTAGGGGCAACCCCCTGTGGTTGCCCTCTTGAGTCAGGAATCAGAAATTCAATAATATATTCCTAGTCGGTTTTAACCGACTTTTGCTTTTAGACAGGGAATTTATTCCCTGGCTATCTGGCTATCTAGTCACCTATCCTAACTTAGCAATTTCAGCTTCCATCGTCGCTGCAATTTGACTAAGTTTATCCGGTGAGTTGGTTTCCATGTACACTCTCACCAAAGGTTCTGTACCAGAAGGACGCAATAACACCCAACTACCTTCTTCTAAATAAAGTTTAATCCCATCCTTTCTTCCCACTTCCTTCACTTTAATTCCCGCTACTTCGGAAGGAGGATTTTTGATATAGGCATCAATCACAGCGTTTTTGTGAGCTTCCGTCAGGTGTAAATCCAAACGGTTGTTATATAAAGGACCATCAGCTTCAGCAATAGCTTCCTGAACTAACACACTTAAAGGTTTACCTTCATAGGCGATCGCCTCAGCCACCAGCATATCAGCCAAAACCCCATCCTTTTCGGGAATATGGCCAATAACACTTAAACCACCAGACTCTTCACCACCAATTAAAACGGTGGTTTCTCGCATTTTCTCACCAATGTATTTAAAACCAACCGCAGTTTCATAAATTTGCAAGCCATATTTAGCCGCAAAATTATCCAGCAAATGAGTAGTCGCCACAGTTCTCACTATCGCGCCACTCTTACCTTTGTTTTTGATTAAATGTCTTGCTAAAACCAACAGCACTGTATTGGGAGTGAGAACATTTCCCAGTTCATCAACGATCCCAAAGCGATCGCTATCTCCATCCGTTGCTAAACCCAAGTCAGCTTTATCAGCTTTTACAGCTTCCACCAACTCCACCAACTGTTCACCCTTAGGTTCTGGCATACCACCGCCAAAAAGTACATCTCTCCAAGTGTGGAAACTTTCCAACTGAGTACCGCAATGTTGCAGCACCTCATCTAAATAGCCACGAGATGTAGAATAGAGAGCATCGTACTTAACTTTTAAATTTGCACCCTTAATTTTTTCCACATCCAGCAATGTGTAGATAAAATGCAAATAATCGGGCTTCGGATCAAAAGTAGAAATCGTACCAGATGGGTTACTTCCTGGTAACTCATCCGATGCCGTTTCTATATTGGCCACAATAGTATCAGTAATTTCTGGAGTGGCAGGACCAGCATAGTCTGGGATATATTTAATACCACAATAAGGTGCAGGATTATGACTAGCAGTAAACATCAAAGCCCCTGCGGAATTAAGGTGTTTCGCATTGTAGGCAATCACAGGAGTCGGACAATCCCGATCCGTAATTTTCACATTCCACCCTAAATCTGCCAAAACCGCAGCAGATGTCCGTGCAAACTCATCAGCCAAAAATCTTGTATCGTAGGCAATTAAAACTGGTCTGTCTTTACTATAGGCAGTTTCCAGATAACTAGCGATCGCCCTAGTTACTTTCCGCACATTAGGAAACGTAAAATCATCGGCAATAATGCCACGCCAGCCATCAGTACCGAATTTTATTTTACCAGAATTGTTAGGGTTACTCATTTTGCTACTCTCTCCCGTGCATCATCACTACTATGAGGAAGCATCCCGCAAAGCTTGTGGAACAACCACCATCCTGCAAGTATCCCCAAGGTAATTTCTCTCACTGTACCTGAGCAATGTCAATCCCTGCTAGACCCTTTGTAAGTTACCACCTTTGGTCCCTAGTTTCCCCCAAAAGAGGCCAAGAACATTGGCATTGTCAAATGAGAAGGGGATTCATTAAAGCACGACAACATGAACCAGAGGTAAAAGCTTTATTATCCCAAGCTACACCACCACAGCGGATTGGTATGCTTGCCCAAAAGGGTATCTATGAATTTCATCATCATCTCCATTGGTTAACTCAATCGGATGGTGTGGAAAAAGTAGCCCAGTTGTTAAAATTAAGTAATTTTACTTTTCAAGTCAAGCAACGGGTACTGCACATTTTACAAAAATATCAAAAATCGCCTTTGCTGTTAAATAAACGCATTCTGCAATTAACTCCTGGTGATGAAGGTTTTCCTAAACCAATTTTCATTGAAAAAGCTAATTATTGTTTTCGGTTATATGCAGCTATGGACTGTGTTTTTATTGAGTCTGATAGCACTTTGCATATTTTAGATTTTAAAACTGGTAAGTCAGATTTTGATCAAAGACAAGCTTTAGTTTATTTATTAGCTGCACGTTATCTTTATCCTGGGAAAACTGCCGTAGCATCATTTTATAATTTGGAAATTGGTAAAAAATCTGATTTAATTACTATTAATAATCATGAGTTAGCATCTTTGGAATTTGAGTTGGCTAATGTAGCAAATAAACACCAACTTGATTTACAAAACTATGCAGCTATAAGCAATAACTTTAGTAAAATCTTCCCACCTAACCCCGGTTATCACTGTCGTTTTTGTCCGTTTAATTCAATCTGTGAATTTTCTCAATTTAACCCGGAAAAATCACATTCAACGCCAATAATTCGTAATTCGTAATTTTGTAATTTAAAACATCCTGCCTTTTTACTGTCACCGTGGCGTAGCACCTGGCAACCTCTAACAAAATCTCTTAAAAAACGATAAATCAATATTACCAAAGTGAATACTCATAGCAATATTTAATTGTTCTAAAGTTGCTACTAACCAATCAATAGCATCTGTAGTTGCATTTTCATAATGATTAAATAAAATTCCAAATCTCTTCTCTAGTTTAATGACCTGCCTGTAAAAGTAGCTACAGTCATAACACTTTTACAGTAATTGGGTAATTTTGGTTTCTGGGAAACCTCACCTTTTTTTGCGGCTTTTAGTAGCCCAATGTACGATTTAAAAGATTCAGCTACACTGGTCAGTATTTGCTGGGAAGTATCAGAATACAATGCCTGATAATGAATGCTTTTCTGATAAGTTCCTAGTTGTTTATGCAAAT
>NZ_BJCE01000295.1:0-5727 GCF_005402885.1 Sphaerospermopsis reniformis | reverse complement strand
ATCATGGAGGTAGGTGATGGCGGACATCCCACAGATGATAATCGAGCTACATCGCACTGAAGAACATGAGGAGGGATGCTACTCAGTAACACTAGCCGTTCTTTTCTGTTTCAAGCTTGAGACGGCATTCTAGATTTCTGAATGTTGCTGGAGTAGAGACCACAGCACTTCCGTTCTTCTTGTTACCGGTCACCAGTCACCAGTCACCAGTCACCAGTCACCAGTCACCAGTCACCAGTCCCCAGTCACCAGTCACCAGTCACCAGTCCCCAGTCACCAGTCACCAGTCACCAGTCACCAGTCAATTATCACTACGAGCGTAGTCATCTTGGTAGCGAATAATATCATCTTCTCCTAAATATTCGCCGTTTTGAACTTCTATCAAAACCAAGGGAATAACACCCGGATTTTCTAAACGATGAACTGTACATTGTGGTACGTAGGTTGATTGATTGTTACTGAGTAAAATTTCACTCTCACCACACACGACTTTAGCAGTACCGGAAACAACTATCCAGTGTTCACTGCGGTGATGGTGCATTTGCAAACTGAGGCGATGTCCTGGTTTAACTTCAATACGTTTAATTTTATAACCTTTACCTTCTTCTAAAACTGTAAACGAACCCCAAGGACGCATTTCACTGGCTGCTATTCCTTTTGTGCTAATGCTTGCACTTAAAGATAGTGTATTATTTGTGACTTTTTCAGTAAGTTGAGCCATAATGACCTCGTTGTACAATGTACAAAATTTTAAGATTCTTAATATTTATAGGACTTACGCAAGATTGGAATAAAAACCTGATTCTTGCGTAGGGGTAATTCATGAATTACCCCTACTTTGGTTCTGTTTTGCGTAAGTCCTGATTTAGTGAAAAAATTTAATGAACTTTTTAAGAAATAAAATTAATCCATTAATTTCACTGTTATTACCATAGCAAAGATAACTCCGATCAAGTACTCCTTAATTATTCAAAATCAGCTTTCTACATTAATTCTTCATGAATGAAATATTAACTTATTCTCAACTTTAAATAGGGCTTGCTGAAAAAGTTATTTGTGAGGGGACGGGAGTATGGCTAATGTCACCACTATCAAGGAGTCAGGAGTTTAAGGAGTATGGCTACGCCACGCTTACTTTGACTGCGCTCAGTACAAGTCGCGAACAAGGAGTTTTTTTGATTTGGAAATTGTGCAAACACCTGTCCTGAGCCTGTCCTGAGCGAAGTCGAAGGGCGAAGTCGAAGGGCGGTGTCGAAGGGCGGTGTCGAAGGGCTAACAAAGTGCAAGCTTTCTGAGTTTCACAGTACCTAAAACCTTGCACAATTTTAATTTTAATCATCCTCAATTCCTTGATTTATCTAGGTTTTACATTTATTCAGCAAGCCCTAAATATGAACAAGTTTATTATCCTGCGACAATATGTAAATGCAAAACTTAATAATATCTATTCAGAAATATTATTGAAAATTTTGCATTTTTTACGTGGGATTGACCGTTTATCTATGGTTAATAAAGATACCTATACCGTTATGAACACGGGCGGCTGTATTTGGTGAACGGTCGAGTAATTGCCCTCCCAAGTATAAACTTGTGGAACTACCACCGTCGAGGTTGAGGGCGTTAACACATCCCATGACCTGCATTAGTTGGGCGTGTTCTGCTAGGGTGGGTCCTAGTCCTCCGGCGCGGTTGTGGACTGCTGCTATGATTAAATTACCTGTACTGGTGGTACAAATGGCACTGCGGGCGGCTCTTTCGATGATAAAGGCGTTGCTAAATTTCTCACTTTGAGCATCGAGGACTATTTGGCGGTTTTGGATTAAAAGCGGACCTGCGCCGATAATGTGGGGGTAACGGTTAAAGTTAGCAGAGTTAGTGGAACTGGTAATGTTAACTTTTGTGCCAATAGATAATTTTGCGGCGTTGCTGGTAGCAGTACCCCGTAAAGTGAGGAGGTAGCCGTCTTTGGGGATGGGAACAGGGGTGACACCTGCTTTACCTCCTGGTGTTTGGTTGGTGATTTGGTTATTTTGAACTGTGAGGATAATTTCGTTATTTAGTAGGGGTGTGTAAGTTTGTCCCCAGGTGGGTGTATAACGAGCGATGCCGTTTTGTACGTAGGCACTGTTTAGGAAGAGTATGGGTAGGGTTTGGTTATTACTGGTGTTTAAAGTTTCGTTTAAAGTGAGACGACCAAAATAAAATTCTCCGTTGTTATTCCAGGCGATCGCACCTCTATTAAGTATGGGTCCTGATAACCATTGATTGTCTCTTTTAACTGCCCCTAGTGGTAATTTATTATTGCGGTTAAAATAACCACCATTAATTCCTGCTACTGCTAAATCCCGTTGTGCTGTTTGGATTAAGGGTGCTATACCTGTTTGACTGTCCAGACTAGAAGATATTGGTTTTAAAGTTAACCCAGCTTGACGGGGGTTAATTTCTAGCCAAACGACGGGAAACCTATCCTGACCTACATTTATAAATCTTTGTTGCCAGCGTAATCCCTGATTCCAGGTAATATCCTTTGTTACTAAAGCATCTGGGATAATGTCAACGAGTAAACGATTAGGGTTAGCTAGGGTAGTAATGCGGGGAGATGAACCAAAGGGAATACTGAGAGTAATCCTAGTTTGATTATTAGTTTGATTATTAGTTTGATTATTTACTGTTTCTACTTTTTGGATCAGTGCGTCCGGGTCTGGTGTGGTTGGTAGTTGTTTTCTTTGGTCTGGTGGTGTGGTTGGGGGTTGGGGTGGATAACGTTGAATTAAGCTATTATCAGCCATACTATCTAGGGTGATGATCCATTCTCGGTTGGGTGGTGCTGGAGGTGTAGAAGTGAGATTTTTGGGATCTGCTGATTTTCTAATGATTTGACCTGGTGCAGCTTTCCAAGGTGTGGGACGATCTAAATCAAAGACTAGGCGATCGCCTGTAGGTCTTTTCCCCTGACGAATATTATTGATTTTCGCGGGAGGGGTAGAAATTACTAGCTGATTTCCGTTAACTTGGATTTGCCAGCCGTTGGTTTGGGCAAAATTAGAAATATCTAAATAACGATATCCAGGAGAAAATTTAGCTTTGAGGGTGGAAGATGATGCAGAAAACCACTCTATTGGTTGCAGTTCAGGATTCGTGGTATTTAATAAATCTATTCCTATTAATTGCCTGAGTGCAGCATCACTAACATAAGTGCTTACAGTTCCCGACGTTCCTGGTTGTTGTATCCAAGCACCTGGTAAATTTTTACCATTGAGAAAAATTTGATTACCTGATAATAGTGTTGGTAGTTGAGAAATCATCAGGGGGAGAGATTGAGAACGGATGGGAGATAGTTGAGCGTTAGTAGTATCAGCAACAAGTAAACTAAGTGCTGTTACTAGCATTGAAGACACAGAGTAGAGGAAAAATCGCAGTTTGTTCATTTCGATCATGAGCATTTTTACTATTCGTCAGTTTTGGGGGAATAGGGAATAGGGAACAGGGAGTAGCAAGAATTGAGTTTTTACCCAGTCACCAGTCACCACTGGCCAAAATCCTAGATCCAAATATCAGCAAAAATTTTGCTATTTTCCTTGATATATTTATACAAACCAGTTTAAATTAGTCCATTGTCCCAAATAAGCACTTTTGCGAGTATTACAGATTAATCTACCTTTAATTTTATATTTATTCACTCATGGCTAAAGTAAAAACCACTAAAACCGATAACGAAACCTTAGAACAAAAGCTGTGGAAGTCGGCGGACAAGCTACGGAAGAACATGGACGCAGCCGAATATAAGCACGTTGTTTTAGGGTTAATTTTCTTAAAATATATTTCCGATTCCTTTGAGGAATTACACCAAAAATTAATAGAGGGTGAAGGAATCTATGCAGGTGCAGACCCAGAAGATAAAGATGAATATATAGCCGAAAATGTGTTTTTTGTCCCAGAAAATGCTAGATGGTCTTATTTACAAGCCAAAGCCAAACAGCCAGAAATTGGTAAATTTGTAGATGAGGCAATGATTACCATTGAAACAGAAAACACCCAATTAAAAGGAATTTTACCGAAAGTTTACGCACAACAGAAATTAGATAAAGCCTCATTAGGAAGTTTAATAGATTTAATTGGTAGTTGTAAATTAGTTAAAGATGAAAAAAGCAATGTTGAACAACTAGATTTAGACTTAGAACAGAATGCAGCCAAACTAAAAGGTGATGTTTTAGGACAAGTTTATGAATATTTCTTAGGAGAATTTGCCTTATTAGAAGGACGCAAGGGAGGACAATTTTACACCCCAGAAAGTATTGTTAAATTATTAGTAATAATGATAGAACCCTATTCTGGGAGAGTATTTGACCCTTGCTGTGGTTCGGGGGGAATGTTTGTTTGGAGTGAGAAATTTATCGAAGCACACCAGGGAAAGGTTGATAATATTTCTATTTATGGACAAGAAAGCAACGAAACTACCTGGCGTTTATGTAAGATGAATTTGGCAATTCGGGGGATAGATACTTCTCAAATTAGATGGAATAATGAGGGGTCATTTTTAAATAATGCTCATCCAGATTTAAAAGCCGATTTTATCTTAGCTAACCCTCCCTTTAATGATAGTGACTGGGGAGGGGAATTATTACAAAATGATGGACGCTGGGTATATGGTAAACCCCCCGTAGGTAATGCTAACTTTGCTTGGGTACAGCATTTTATTTATCATTTAGAACCTACAGGAAGTGCTGGTTTTGTGTTGTCTAATGGTTCGTTATCTTCCAATACTGGAGGAGAGGGAGAAATTAGACAGAAGTTAGTAGAAGCTGACTTAGTAGATTGTATTGTCATGTTACCAACTCAGTTATTTTATAATACTGGGATTCCGGCTTGTTTGTGGTTTATTAGTCGTTATAAAAATGTTAAACAGAATGGGAATAAAAACCGCAGTCGAAAGGGTGAGGTGTTATTTATTGATGCTTCCGAAATGGGAGAAATGATAAATCGCCGCAATCGGATTTTAACAGATAATGATGTTAATAAAATTGCTGATACTTACCATCAATGGAAACTGGAGAAGGGGAATTATCAAGATATAAAAGGTTTTTGTAAATCAGCAACTATTGAGGATATCAAAAAACATAATTTTGTGTTAACACCGGGGCGGTATGTGGGAATACCTGATGTTGTGGAGGATGGAGAATCATTTCAGGAATTGATGGAGAAATTAACGCTGGAGTTGGGGGAACAAATGCGAGAGGGGGAAGATTTAGATAAGGAGATTAAGGAACAGTTAGCCAAGGTGGGGTTTAGAATTGATTAAAAAATATAAGATAGACCTAACCCCCCTTTTACCCCTTTCCTACAAGAGAGTATTTGCAGAATCTCATTTATATTTCTACCGTAACCGTTCTAGATTTAGTGACTGGCAAGGAGTTATAATATATCCATCTCGCAATATAGAACAAAGTGATATTTACCCCCATCGTGGATTGCTAAATAGCGAACAAATTCATAGAATATATTTAGATGAATTGGGAGATATTCAACAATTACCTGTATGGGTAGGGTTAATGGTACTGACGACTTTAAAAGAAAGTCAAGCACCAGCAGCAACTAGGTATGGTTTGCTGAATAAACCTAAAACCTTGATATATCAAAGGTTAGAGGCTGATAAACACAGAAATTAGTGCAAGGGTTTTGAAGGGTATACCGGAAAAAGTGTGCATTTTTTGGGATTTCAAGAGATAG
>NZ_BJCE01000294.1:0-5869 GCF_005402885.1 Sphaerospermopsis reniformis | reverse complement strand
TGAAATCCCAAAAAATGCACACTTTTTCCGGTATACCCTTCAAAACCCTTGCACTAATTTCTGTGTTTATCAGCCTCTAACCTTTGATATATCAAGGTTTTAGGTTTATTCAGCAAACCCTAAATAATTATAAGCAGTATCAATATCTTGATAAGCAGCATTTTCTGTAGGTGTTCCCTGACTCGTACCATAACCCCGATAGTCATAAGCAAAGACACTAAAACCCACATCCCGTATTTTTTTTAAAGTTGCTCTAATATGTCCTAAGTCTTCAGCATTTCCATGAACATAAAGAATAGTGTACTTAGCAGTAGGGTTTGGTAAATAAACTGCGGAAATTTGTTGATTTTCCCTCGTTTTCAGCTTAATAATGTCTTTTGTATCCTCATAGCTGGAAGGTTGGGGTAAAAAAATCATGCTATCCGCACGAAAATACACATAGACCGCAAATAAGGTATAGATTACAACAAAAGACCGAATCATCCGCTTCCCAGTAAAATCCCCAATTAATAGTTTTTTGAGCCGTTGTTTATTCATGATCTAAAATAGAAAGGTTGTACTTAAATAAAATAGAATTTTGGAGGTTTTTCATGTCTCGTCGTTGTGAACTCACTGGTAAAAAGGCTAATAACGCAATGGCCGTTTCCCACTCTCACCGTCGTACCAAGCGTTTACAACACGCTAATTTGCAAACTAAGCGCGTTTGGTGGCCTGGTGGTAATCGTTGGGTGAAACTAAAACTCTCTACCAAAGCGATTAAAACCCTAGATAGCAAAGGTATAGAAGCAATGGCTAAAGAAGCTGGTATCAATTTAAATCACTATTAAGTAGTCAGGGTTAAAAATTGTCGTGATGAGAAGGCAGCAGGGAAGAGGTTTTTAGACAAATTTGCTTTTTGTTATATGCTTCTGTTTTTTTCGCGCCTTTCTACTTAATCTTCACTTTTCAAGGAAGTAGGGGTAGCGCCTCCGTGCCTACCCCTGTTTTTCGGGCAACCACGGGAAGGGGCAACCACGGGGGGTTTGCCCCTACTTCACTAATTCAGTACAATTACTGAAATTTTAGGAGCATTGCGAACCGCAAAAGAAAATCCGACTCCTGAAGATGGTAAATATTGTTATTAACCAAGTTGCTAAGGAATAGGAGTCAGGAGTCAGAATGAAGATTTTTCTCTTCCCAATTCCCAATTCCCAATTCCCAATTCCCAATTCCCAATTCCCAATTTTTTAACTTGTGACTTTAAACTTGTGAAAAAGGGCGCTGCTGTGCAGAAATTACTAAATATCCCAAAACAGCATCTAATTATTTTTACCCGTTATCCAGAACCAGGGAAGACCAAAACCAGACTGATACCTGCTTTGGGTGAAGTTGGTGCGGCTGATCTGCAAAAGCAAATGACTGAACATACCATATTACAGGTGCAAGAATTACAAAAGATATCTGCTATAACTGTGGAAGTGCGGTTTGCTGGGGGTAATTGGGAATTAATACAAAATTGGTTAGGTGTTGGTTTTGTATATCAAACTCAAGGTGAAGGGGACTTAGGTCAGCGGATGATGCGATCGCTTGTAGATGCTTTCAGTAACAATGCAGAACAGGTAATCATCATTGGTACTGATTGTCCTGGTCTAAATTCCCAGATTTTAGCATCAGCCTTTGAGCAATTACAAACCTCTGACCTCGTGCTAGGACCAGCTATAGACGGCGGTTATTACTTAATTGGGTTGCAAAAACCAATTTTAGACTTGTTTACTAGCATTTCCTGGGGAACTAATCAAGTGTTATCACAAACAGTCACAATCGCCCAGGAACTTCATTTGTCTTTTGTAAACCTACCTACATTAGCAGATGTTGACCGTCCAGAAGATTTACTTGTTTGGGAACAGTGTACCCTGATAAATGGCCATTAGCTTTATTGACCCAAACCTTACTTTACAAAAATTATGGTTAACCGTGTTTCGTCCTTCAATAGTTCCCTTATACTCAAAGTAGTTGGGATAGTTTGTATCTTGTCGTTTTTTGTTGATTTTGTGATTTTGTTATTGGGTTTCAGTCTCACTGATAAACAAATACAAATAGGTTTCACAACCGCCCTAGTTGATCGGGGAATTGTTCCACTGGTGGGTTTAGGGATAATATCGGCCGCATATTGGTTAGATAAATTAGAGACTGGAGGCAATCGCTCAGGTCTAGATTTAAGATTACCTTCTATGATACTTGCCAGTATCTTAGGTTTAATGTTTTTGTTAATTTTTCCCTTCCACCTCAACAATGTCCGTCAAGCAAGTACACAACGAGTCAACCAAATTTCCCAAGAAGCTCAACAATTAGAAAACCAAACCAACCAAGAAGCCCAACAAGCAGAAACCCGGCTGAACAGCCAACTATCTGAATTTCAAAGTCAGTTAAATAATGATCAAGCTAAAGCTCAACTAGAACAAGCTAGAAGTCAAGTAAAAGCACAACTCACTCAAATATTAAAGGATGAGCAGAGATATAAGCAAGCACTAGAAAATCCTCAACTACCCCCAGAACAAAAAGAACTACTGAAAAAATTTAAAGCCAACCCCCAAGAACTGGATAAATTTCTTGCCCAACAAACAGATCCTAATCAACTAGCTCAACAAACGACCAGTGAAATTCGCCAACGCAAAGAACAAAAAATTACTGAAATTCGCCAACGTAAGGAAGAAGCTCAAAAACAAGCAAAAAATACTGCTTGGATGTCTGGACTAAGGATAGGTATTAGCAGTTTGATTTTAGCTATTGGTTATACCATCATCGGTTGGACAGGATTAAAAGGATTAAAAGAAATAGGTGCATTACAAAATCGTAAACCTAAAGCCCCACTAGGTTAAGCCATCAGTAAATTTTCAATAGAGTTTGCTGAATAAACATGAAAATATTACAGGTAAAGGATTTTAGGCAATTGGAAATTGAAAAAGCCGCGCTTCACGGCAGACAAGTGTAAACCTTAAAACTACTCCCACTTCCCAACTAGCACTGAGGGATTTACTTCGACTTACTTCGACTTCCCTCAGTACAAGTCGCTAACTGACCAATGACACTCACTGCGAAGCATTTAACTTTTGTGGGCAGCCAGAAATGAAAAAATGTTTTTAATTCTCCTCCTGACTCCTGACTCCTGACTCCTGACTCCGCGCCAAAAATTAATATTCTTAATAAAAGTTATTTAAATTGTCATCAGAAAATCCCCACCTTCACCTTGTGATCCCCAGTTGTAAATGGCGATAAATATAATCTATACTTTTGATCTGATAAATTTGAGCATCTGGTCAGATACCGCGTTAGGATTAATAGTACCTGAGAAACTGGTAACAATCATTTACCAGAATTACAAAGAAAAGTAACACTGGTTAACCAAATATCATAATCCATAGCTATTCATTTGATTATGGGTGATGGGATGCGATTAAACTTGTCTCATCATAGTCAAATGCAATTACAGAGAAGTTGAAAAATTTTAGTAGCCTAAAAAAAGGAGAATCGGGGCTTGGTAATTGAACGGCTGAAACAGGACTTAAAAAATGACCTGATTGCTGGTTTGTTGGTGGTAATTCCCCTAGCAACTACCATCTGGCTGACCATTACTATTGCCAGTTGGGTAGTAAACTTTCTCACCCAAATCCCCAAACAGCTAAATCCCTTTGATGGTCTACATCCGATATTAGTCAATTTATTGAATTTGCTAGTTGGACTGGCAGTACCACTATTGAGCATCCTAGTCATTGGTTTGATGGCTCGGAATATAGTTGGTAAGTGGTTGCTAGATTTTGGGGAGAGAATACTGCAAGCTATACCCTTAGCTGGTCAGGTATACAAAACCCTCAAGCAATTATTAGAAACAATACTCAAAGATTCCAATGGTAAATTTCGCCGTGTCGTTTTATTAGAGTATCCCAGAAAAGGAATTTGGGAGATCGCCTTTGTCACTGGTGCAGTGAGTAGCGATATCCAAACCCAGATGAATCAACCGCTGTTGAGCGTTTTTATCCCCACTACCCCTAACCCTACCACTGGATGGTATGCACTGGTTCGAGAAGATGAAGTAGTAAACCTCTCAATATCTATAGAAGACGCTTTTAAAATAGTAGTCTCAGGAGGTATAGTCGCCCCCAATAATGGCATATCCCCATTGGTTTTACCAACCGCAGTGTCAGCCATAGAACCCAAAAGTCATGTTATTTCTGTAGAAGAAGCCTGATTTTTTCTTATTTTTGATTCTTAGCAGTTGCGTCTACAGTCATAACACATACAAAGCGCACATCACTTTGTTAGAAGAAATAAGCTGTTGTACATTTAATTTGTATCAGTCTAGCGGGCAAGATGCCCGCACCACAACACTTAACTAGGGATTGCTGAAAAAGTCCTTTCATGAGGGAATAGGAGTCAGGAGTCGTAGGGGCGAAGCATTCGGAAAATAGCCTGTGATAAAAATTGATAATTTATCGTCCGAATGCTTCGCCCTTACAGGAAAATAACCTGTGATAAAAATTGATAATTTATCGTCCGAATGCTGATGCTTCCAGCACGCTTCGCGAACGCCCGTACAGGAGTCAGGAGGAGGTTGGAAAATTTCTTTACGATCTCTCAAAATCCAAAAAAATGCACACTTTTTCAAGTATTGAGGGTAATTCATGAATTACCCCTACGCAAGAATAAGGTTTTCAGTCACATCTTGCGTAAGTCCTAATACCCATTACCAATTACCAATTACCAATTACCAACAGATAATCTAATTGTTAAAATATGTCAAACTTGATATATTAATAAGTTTGCCCCATTTACTTCATTACTTCTTCCCTAACCAGAACCAGCATTATGCAACGTCGTAAACCCCAGCAAATAGCCAGAGAACTGGCATTGTTAAGCCTCAGCCAGCTGCCAGTCAACCCCAAAAAATTAGAGAAACTGCCAGATGAACAACTGGTAGCCAAATTAGTTTTGGGTGCAGTCCGCACTTTGACTACAGAAGTGCAAGACACCCTGAATAGTGCAGCCGCAGAACTGCAACGCAGTAATGATCGCCTTTTAACCAGTCAAACGCGGGCTTCTGACCTGAATACAGCTAGAACCATGCTGCAAGAAGCGATCACCTACACCCAGACCGCTATCAATCAGTTAGGTACAGCCGTTGATTTTCCAGAATTGATTCAGTTAGCCAATCAAGATAAGGAAGTTCGCAATTATGCTAAAGAAATAGTGATCACCGTTGATGAAAACCGCAACGTTATTGATCAAATAATTTCTGGAGCTTTAGTAGATTGGCAAGTAACACGACTAGCCCAAATAGATCGGGATATCCTACAAATTGCCGTAGCCGAAATGAACTTTATGGCAGTTCCCGCCAGTATTGCCATCAACGAAGCCGTAGAATTAGCTAAACGCTACAGTGGAGATGACGGACATCGCTTTATTAATGGTGTTCTCCGTCGTGTCACAGAGCAGAAACAAATAGCATAGAGTGATATCCTCACTTCTTCCCGATCTTTGAGTGCGTTAAAAGTGAGGATATTTGGAAAACTTCCCACTCCGGAAAAAGTGGCAAATTAAATTAAACTGATATAGCAGGTGACTGGTGACTGGTGACTGGTGACTGGTGACTGGTGACTGGTGACTGGGGAAGAAAATTTTAGATTTTAGATTTTAGATTTTAGATTGGAGTTAACAAAAACAATCCAAAATTCAAAATCCAAAATCCAAAATAAATAGGGTTTGCTAAATAAACCTAAAACCTTGATATATCAAAGGTTAGAGGCTGATAAACACAGAAATTAGTGCAAGGGTTTTGAAGGGTATACCGGAAAAAGTGTGCATTTTTTGGGATTTCAAGAGATGGCAAAGAAAT
>NZ_BJCE01000293.1:0-5871 GCF_005402885.1 Sphaerospermopsis reniformis | reverse complement strand
TACCCCTAGCGCGTTTTGGGTACATATGTATATAATTGGTAATATTTTTCATCTTTGGTAGAACCACGGTATATTTTCCATTTACCGTTCTACCATTTTTCCGTTATATATTTCGGACAGGTCTACTGTATTCCACCAAAAACGAGTCCATTCTTTACGCGCTATCATATCCGGTTCAGTCCGAATTTCATAGTAAAAGCTAGGAATACTGGTTTCAATGTAAATTTTTGATTTCACAATCTTGAATTTATAAATTTCTGATTTTAACAAGGAAAGGGTGATATCTACTTTAGTTTTACCATGATCGCAGTTACCACCTCCCCAACAGCGTTAGCGTAGCTCACCGCAGGTATCGCTCTCTCGCATCCCCAAACAAGCGATCGCATTTCCTCACATCTCCAGAAAAGCGATCGCTCTTTCATTGTCACTGTAGCAGAATAGCAGTTTTAGGTATCCATATTTTATTATTTCAGCCCAAGCTATTGACTAGACCACAGTAAACTGAGTGGGAAAACCCAAAAGTTTAAGATCGGCAAGATAGAGAAACTTATAATTACCTACGGCATCTTTAAGATAAAAATAGTCCAGTGTCCAAATTCCTGCTTCACTAAATTAAGGAATGGTCAATGTATCACTATAAATACCATTTTGTGATGTTCCAGATGTACGATCAGAATAATTTAAAAGTACATAAGCTGATTGCTGACCTGAAGGACTTTTAAAACTGACACCTCCATAACCAGACGAAAGAGAGCCACTGACTAAGCCACTCATATCATCAGTAATCTGGGCTGTAACAGTGATAGATTGAGCCGCAGTAGATGTATTTACTGAAGTTGTTGATAATGAGAAACTTCCTAAAGATGGTGCTGTTGTATCTGTGGTGGATTGATCATTATCTGCAATTGTAACAGTCCCACTTTGAGATGTTCCCAGACTGTAATTACTACTAGAAGACAAAGTTAAAACAACTGTTTCACTCCCTTCAGATAAAGAATCATCAAGAGGATTAATATTAATGAATGCAGTTGATGAACCAGCAGCAAAGGTTACACTATTAACAATATTGCTGTAATCTGTTCCATTGGTAGCTGTTCCTGCGACAGTATAATTAACTGTTAGAGATGAAGTTGTACTTCCTGTACGAGTTAGAGTAAATTGACCAGGATTTGCTGTTTGTCCTGTGATAGTTTCACCAGCATTACTATCATTTGCAGTAATATTAATTGTAGGTAGAAGTGAATCATTATCAGCAATATTTACAGTAGCACTATTAGCAGAACCTATATTATAAGCTGAACTAGAACTCACATTGAATACAACAGTCTCATTACCTTCAACTGCTGAATCATCAATGGGGTTAATATTAACTGTAGCTGTGGCAGAATTAGCCGCAAAGGTAACACTATTACTAATACTGTTGTAGTCTGTACCGTTGGTTGCAGTGCCAGAAATTGTGTAATTAACTGTTAATGCTGAAGATAAATTACCTGTGCGGGTGAGGGTAAATCTACCAGGATTTGTAGTTTGTCCACTCAAAGTTTCTGCTGCACTTGCATCACTAGCAGTAATAGTAATTGTTGGTAAAGTTGATTGTTCAACGATTAAAGATTTACCATCTACAAAAATTGTAGTTGTATCATCTTGATTTTTAATATCTGCAATTTGACTAGGATTAAGCTGTTTACCTGTCACAAATGCTGCCAATAATTCTCCCTCATCACCAGGGGTATCAGTAGAATTAATTTCTTTGTCTAACCAATGTCCAGTTTCTTCTATAATTGCTTCTTTAATTAATTCAGTATTTCCACTGCTAAGTAATTCTTCGTTAAGATAAATTTTATTGGTTTCTCCAGAAAACGCGCCTAATGTACCTGTGGGAAATACGGATGAGTTTAAGACTTCTATCTGTGGTAACGCAGTCAAATTACCAACTAACCACTGAGAATGGATGTCTTGTAATCTCCCTGCGTTGAAATTATCTCCAAAAACCAAGTGTATTTGTGATTGAAAATCTGGAGATTGTGCAAACTCTTGCAGAGTAACCGCAGGTTGCCAACCAAGTATATTATCCCATGATAGGGGTGTTGCTACTATGTTATGTAGGGCTTGAGATGTTTCAACTGTAGATAATAAAGATGTATTACAACTAAAGTCAGTTACATCAAGATCATGGAAAATATTAATAGATGCAGAAATATTGTTTTCCTGTCCAGGAAGTAGAAGGGATAAATCCTGGCTGCTATTTAGTATTAGTTCACTCATGGTAATGCACCTTATTGAAGGACTGACTTGATTAATATTTTATTTTGCTCTTATAGCTATAAGATATAGTATTATTACTCAATCAAGTATAAATTAATGATAAAACTAATTGACCAATCACTCCTACAAAACTTCTGTTTCCGCTGTTTTGCAGACAATTACACCAACAAACAGCTATTACTAACAGCAATTTATACAAACTACTTATTCTTTCTTCAGTTAGTTGTGCGTAATTCTTCTGAAATTGAAACTTCCCCATCTAGCTGAATGATCTAGCGCAAGTTATCTAGGGACATCTAAGATAGATTCAACAATACGGCAAAATTTGAGAGGAAAGAACTCAACTCAATTAACATGGATATAAAACAAGGATTTGTAGGTACTATTGGTAACACACCACTGATTCGTTTAAACAGCTTTAGTGAAGAAACTGGTTGCGAAATTTTAGCCAAAGCAGAATTTCTCAATCCTGGAGGTTCTGTCAAAGATCGTGCAGCATTGTACATTATTGAAGATGCAGAAAAAAAAGGTTTACTTAAACCCGGTGGTACAGTAGTAGAAGGAACTGCGGGTAATACAGGAATAGGATTAGCGCATATCTGTAATGCTAAAGGTTATAAATGCCTAATTATTATTCCCAATACCCAATCTCAAGAAAAAATAGACGCGCTGACAACCTTGGGGGCGGAAGTTCGTCCTGTTCCGGCTGTACCCTACAAAGACCCTAATAATTACGTTAAATTATCTGGTAGAATTGCCACCGAGATGGAAAACGCCATTTGGGCGAATCAATTTGATAATTTAGCAAATCGTCAAGCCCATTACGAAACCACCGGTGAGGAAATTTGGCGACAAACAGGGGGTAAAATTGATGGTTGGGTAGCTGCAACCGGTACAGGTGGAACTTTTGCAGGTGTGGCAATGTGTTTGAAAGAAAAGAACCCCAATGTTAAATGTGTTGTTGCCGATCCGATGGGTAGCGGTTTATATAGCTATGTGAAAACCGGCGAAATCAAAATCGAAGGTAGTTCTATTACTGAAGGTATTGGTAACAGTAGAATTACCGCTAATATGGAAGGCGTACCCATTGATGATGCCATTCAAATTGATGATCAAGAAGCTTTACGAGTGGTTTATCAACTATTAAGAAAAGATGGTTTATTAATGGGTGGTTCAACAGGAATTAATGTTGGTGCTGCGGTGGCTTTAGCGAAACAATTGGGACCCGGACATACTATTGTGACTATTCTTTGTGACAGCGGATCTCGCTATCAATCACGGATATTTAACAAAGAATGGTTAGCTAGTAAAGGGTTGTCTGTTAGTTAAAGGGTTGATAAGATCCCCGACTTCTTTGATGATCGTGTCAATAAATTGTGAATTTATCGCAGAAGTCGGGGATCTGGGGATGATATTTTTGAAAGTTGATTTACTTAAAACTGATGAAATCCAAAATCCAAAATCTAAAATCTAAAATCCTATGAATCCCTACATTATTTTTTCTCAAACCAAACTTCAATGTGTGAGTGATGGCACTATAAAACCGTTGTTAGAAAATTGCGAAAGTGCTGCAAAAATCCTAGTTTTAGTATTGCCACAACTGGGAGATTTTGATAGTTTAGAATATGCCTGGTGGTTACAGCGAGAAGCGCAAAATTTAGCAAATCAAAAAATTGCTATTCGTGCAGTAGGTATTGGGAATCTCACTTCTGGAAGAAAATTCTGTGAATATACAGGATTTCCCCAAGAAAATTTATTTGTTGATGAAAATGCCGAATTACATCAAAAACTGAATCTTTATCCAGGTTTAAAAGTTTCTGTTCCTGGACTTTCTCTAGGTCAGAAATCTTGGTTAAATTTAATGTTAATGTGTGCAGGTATTGGTAGTCCTGGAACATTAAAAGAAGTTTTTAGAGGATATAAAGGAGATAAACAAGCACCCCAACTTATAGCAGATGATGAAATGATTGAAGGTACTCCTTTACCAGCTTTTAAAGGTTCGTTTTTTAAACTAGCTGGAGGTAGTGGTTTTCAACGTCCTTTTGAATTAGCTACTCTGCGACTGAAAAATATGGTAGAAGTATTAAAAAATTGGTCAACTTATGTACCATCATCTGCTTATTTAACTCAACGTGGTGGAACATTTTTATTTAATAATCAAGGTGAATTACTTTATGAATATCGAGATCCAGGAATTTTAGGTTTTGCTGCTAACATGAGTCAACCTCTATCATTTTTACCAATTGATAATTGAAAATTGACAATTGATAATTGTTTTATTCAAGATATCGCAGATTGCAGATTGATGAGGTACAGCATTTAAGTTTAAAGCCACTCACCAAGCCAGTTTTCCTCCTGCCTCCTGCCTCCTGCCTCCTGCTATAATTCAAAATTTAGGTTATTCGTAATGTTAAATCTACCAACAGAAGATCAAGTAGAATCCACTAAATGTGTGCAGGTGTGTCAACATCGTAGCTGTATCAAACAAGGTGCAAAAGAAGTATTAGCAGCTTTTCAAGCTTCATCCGTTCCTGATGTGACAGTTACAGCTAGTGGCTGCTTGGGTCAGTGTGGTAATGGTCCAATGGTGCTAGTGTTACCTGAGATGGTGTGGTATTGTCGGGTTTTACCTCTGGAAGTACACCTAGTGGTGGAAAAACATTTAATAGGTGGTCAAAGAGTCCGCAGAATGCTATATCATCGTTTTCATCCTCAGAGATAATGCTGATGAAAAAATATCCGAAAACAGCATCTTGTTCACGGAAGCGAGAAAACTGATGGACATTAAGCAGCTACGCCAAGTTTTAAAATTAAAGTGGTTAACTTACTATCAAGAAAATATTTCTTGGTTAACAAAAATGCAAATTTGGCGCACCTATGATGGTGTGAGACGACCTTCATCTGGTTATATTTTAGCCACTCTCTCGGTTTTAGAACCGCGTTTACAGCACATACTTCCTTTTATTCTGGAGTTAAATAATAATCCTGATCAAATAGTCGCTGCTTTAGGGTTGAATTTTAATCCTGATGAGGAGTTGCGTTTATTAGAATTAGAAAAATCTTTAGCTAAAAACCAAATTGTTCACAAAAATTCTGTGACTTGTTCTCATACAGATACACAGATAAAACAAGATTTTCAGTCTAGGGTTGAACCGAAAAAAAAACAGGTATTGTTAAGAATTGTTCCCAGTGTTGAACACAAACAGCAATCTGTTTCTGCGGTGACAATTAGCAAACCAGTAGATCATCATTTTACCGCAGCTAGGGAAGAAATATCTCAGAAAACCCATAGATTAGGAATTGGGCGATTACCAAATATCACAGAACCAATTCCTATCAAATATCAATTTACAGGTCTTCCCGTCAAAGAAATTTCTTATATTTCTGCTACTACTAACGCCCGCAGTTTACCCGCTTGGATGGATGAATTTTGTCCAGGGGTGAATAGGTGACTGGGGACTGGGGACCTCACAGGGGTGGGTTTTTAATATAATCTGTGAAGGCAAGACCAGGAAGACAAGGAAGGCTTGTCCTGAGCGTAGTCGAAGGGATGGACAAGGAAGATTTTATACGGACAATGGTTTTTTGACGGACTATTTTTGTGAC
>NZ_BJCE01000292.1:0-5918 GCF_005402885.1 Sphaerospermopsis reniformis | reverse complement strand
AAAGTGTGCATTTTTTGGGATTTCAAGAGATGGCAAAGAAATTTTCAAATCTCCTCCTGACTCCTGACTCCTGACTCCTGACTCCTATGCCCTCACGGAAAGACTTTCTCAGCAACCCCTATTTATTTATAGCGTTTCCCAGTCTCATGAGGTACACCCTAATTTATTTACTGTTCCCAATTCCCAATTCGCAATTCCCAATTTCCTAAGATAAAAAACTCTGTACCTCACTAGCTTGGTAAATGCTATATTTATTTATTTTGCTTGAGATTCTAACCATTGATTAAAAAGTGCGATCGCCTCTTGGATTTTGACGATAATTATTTCTGTTTGTTGGGCTAATTCTAATACTCTTTCTTTTCGCAATTGCAAATTATAATTATGACGTGCTAAATGTCTAAATTTCCGATAATCATTTAATTGTAATAATAGTGAACCTTGCCAGACAGGAGGACGATTTTCCCCACCAATTTCTGCCATTTGTAACAATAGTTGTTCATGCCAATTTTCGGCTTTTGGCATTCCCTCATCTAAAGTAACAGCAATTCTTTCACTAATTCGCTCACAGGCTGTGTAAAAATCACAAATATAGCTAGATAACGCAGGAGTGAGGGCAATTTCTGGAATACTTTCTGCTTGAGCAATTAATTGCTTTAAAGCTTGAAAATTCTGCTCTAAAGCCATCATCTCGTCTTCAATGCGAGTTTTTAAGGCTAAATATTTATTAGTTGGCATGAGTTTTTCTTTGAGAATCCGAGAACGGATAAAATCTGGTAGTTCTTCTAATGCTACCAAATCTATTTTTAACCAATTAGGTGCGATTTTTTCTAGAAGAGAATATGCCTCCCATTGTTGCTTTTCCGACATTCCTGTCACTGCTAAATCTAAATCAGATTGCCAATGCCAAGGGCTTTCTCCTGATAAAGAACCAAATAATATTACTTCTTTTGCTCCCTGTTCTAGGAGAATTTGCTGACATTTTGCGGCTGTTTGTAATGCTTCTTGTTTTCTTTGTTCTAGAGTTTGATTGCTGTTTTCTGTATAAATGTTCTTCATATACAGCACATTCCATCTACATGAACATTAAAGCTGAACTAGGCTATTAGCCAAGAAAATTATTACCTGGCTTGCTTGTTTAAATTCCTTTAAATTTCATCTAAATTCACTCCCAAAGCTCGCAGTTTTTCCGCTAGTTTGTCTGCTCGTTGTTTTTCTTGTTCTGATCGTTGTTTTTCTTGTTCTGCTCGTTGTTTTTCCTGTTGTGCGCTTTCAGCAAAAGTAGGAATCCAATCACCATCCTCATTATACCAACGTAGCCACAAACCTTCTGTACCTTGATATTTTCCTGACCAAACCCCTACTCCTAATTGCAATTCAGGAAACCAGAATTTTGGTTCTACCAGTTCCACTGCTTGATATTTTATGCCCATGAGTTGAAATACTCGGAGGCGATTTTCATATCTATCGAAAATAACATAGTAGGGCGATCGCAAATACTGTTCATAAGCTTGCCATTTTGTCGGTGGTTTATTCGCGCTTCTTGATGTTTGTCCTAAATCTTCTGCTTCTGTACCTGGTGATAATAATTCTACGATTAAAAATGGCGCTAGTCCTTCTTGCCAAATGACATAACTCCAGCGCATATCCTCTTGTTTTTCTGAAGCGGGTACACCTAACACTAAAAACCAATCTGGTCTTTTATACCATGCAAAATGGCGCACATCATAATATAAGTTTAAATCCGTACCAATGAACATTTCTTCCTGGGGATAAACAGGAGATTGGCAGGTTTCCCGTAATAATTGTGGTTGAAAGTCATGAAATTCGTCTGGCAACCCTGGTTCCTCTGGATTTTCACTAGGTAAATCATACATCGTCGGCAAAGTTTCCCAGGGTGGACGGGGATGAATGGTGGACTCTAATTCTTCCTCATTGTCACCCTCACTGGGTAAATCATACATGGTGGGCAAGTTTTTTTGCGGGGGTGCTTCACTTTGATACATGATTCATTACCTCCTGTGTTTCATTATACAGCATTTTTCGTTATGATGAGGTACAGATATTAATGATAAAACCCTTGTGGCACAGGCATACTTCGACAAGCTTAGTACAAGTCTTGCCTGTTCATATTGTACCTCATGTAGATGGAATGTGCTGTATCTCTCCGGTAATTGAATGTGGGTAATTTGAAACCCTTTCTAGAACACCGATTCATTAATCGTAAGGGCGTATAGCATTCGGACGGAATATGAATTGGTTTCAGCGATAGGTTATCACCCGAATGCTTCGCCCCTACAAGGTAAAAACAAATTACCTAGCATTACTGAATCGACGTTCTAGGGACAATTCATGAATTGTCCCTACATGAATTGTACCTACATTCATTTTCACCAGAGGTCTAATCAACATCTCCGGTAATTAATGGTTGTAGAGAGGTTGCATACAACGTCTCTACAAGCTTCTGGAAGTCCCCATGGGGAGTGTCAAGCAGATTTACTCAGCAGATTTACTCATCAGTTGGGATGATAACTGTGGAGAGTAATATTCAGGAACGAGGACGTTGAGCAGAGATAAGAGAGTATCTTTGTCTTCTTCTTGGGCTGCTAAGAAAAGCTGATACAGATATGGCTCTAGCTTTGTCCAAGGTATCATTGCTTCCTGGGCGGAGTAAATTTTCGGATGTATAGTCTTTTTAACATTCTCTTCTTCAATCAACAACTCTTCATAGAGCTTCTCTCCTGGACGCAAACCTGTGATTTTAATCTCAATGTCCTTCCCTAAAACTAGACCACTGAGTTCTACCATTTGCACCGCCAGATCGTAAATTTTTACCGGTTCCCCCATATCCAAGAGGAAAACCTCTCCCCCCTCACCGAGAGCGCCAGCTTGAATGACCAGGCGAGCTGCTTCGGGAATGGACATAAAATAGCGAGTAATTTCGGGATGGGTAATAGTAATCGGTTGTCGCTGTAAAATCTGTTGTTGAAATCGGGGTACTACTGAACCCGTGCTATTTAACACATTACCAAACCTGACCATGAGCAAACGGGTGTAGGTATCCGGCTGTTTTGATAAAGCTTGCAAAATCAACTCAGCCACTCGTTTGGTTGTTCCCATCACACTGGTGGGTCGTACAGCTTTATCGGTGGAAATTAAGACAAAAGTCTCAACTTTACACTCATTGGCCGTGCGCGTAGCTACTAGTGTACCGTAAATATTGTTAATCACCCCTTGGGCAAGGTTCATTTCTACTAAAGGAACGTGCTTGTAAGCCGCAGCATGATATAAAGTATCAATATTATATTCTGTAATTACCTGTTTCAGGCGTTGGGCATCAGTTACTGAGCCTAAACAAGCAGAATAAGACAAATTAGGGTAGGTTTCTCGTAACTCTATTTCAATGTTATATAGTGCAAATTCATTTAATTCATATAGAACTAGGTGGCGGGGTTGTTGTTGAGCAATTTGACGACAGAGTTCTGAACCAATAGAACCACCCGCTCCTGTGACTAAAACAGATTTATTTGTGATGTTGACTTGCAGTAACTTGGGATCTGGTAGAACTTCTTCTCGTCCTAAAATATCACCTATATTGATTTTCCGGAGTTGCGCAATGGAGACTTTACCTGATATGATTTCTGCTAGAGTGGGTACTGTTTTGACTTCTATATCTAGAGCTTTAAGTTCCGCAACAATTTCTTGCTTTCTTGTGGGCGTTGCTGATGGAATTGCTAAGAGTACTAGCTGTACCTGGTACTTGTTAATTAGATATTCCAACTTCTCAGGGCTATAAACCTGAATGCCATTAATCGTATGTTTCCATAGTTGTGAATTGTCGTCCACAAAGGCTATAATCTCAAAGTTGTTATCCAGAACAAGTGCTTGGGATAGTTGAAATCCAGCTTGTCCGGCTCCATAGATAATTACTGGTTGCAGGAGTTGCTTGCTATCTGCTACACTACTAATGGGTTGAGATGGGAGTTTTAATCTCAGGGGAGAACTCAAACCATATAACAGCCATCGCGCTATGAGTCTGACTGTGACTATTAAAATTAGTGTGATTAAAGTATCTACTATCTGAACAGAAATAGGTAGGAAATTGACCCGGAAAACCAAATCCAGGATGATCAATCCTCCTTGTCCCAAAATAACTGATTTGAAGGCTGTGTATAAAAAGGCAAATTCACTGTATTTTAGTACATTTTTGTACATTCCCAGTAGGGAAAATAACAGAATTTTTTCGGCAATCACCGGAATAATAGAAGGGAGATATTTACCTAATATATCCAAAGGAAATAAACTGTGGGAATCTATGGAAAATGCAATATAAATTGCCAATAAAAATAGTAGAGAGTCAGTTAAATACAGAATCAGATGCTTTTTTGTTCTTGATGAAGTTTGGAAAAAATAGGTAATATTTTTGATAAAAACAGTTTTTTTCAAAAGACTAAGCAGAAAATATGTTATTCGCATAGTTATGGATGGGAAAGTGTGATCAAACACAAACACAAACAGGGAATTGGGAATTGGGAATTGGGAATTGGGAATTGGGAACACACCGGAAGAAACAAAATCAATGCAATTAAGACTCACATCTTTTGTTCACTTCAAGCTTTTGTTAAGTTGGAGTTTATACGCTCTGAACAAATAATTAGTAATTGGTATGAAATACAACGGAATCTATTTACTTTAGTTGTACGTGAGCATATTTTTGCTCATCTTAATAGCGATCGCATGAGCTAGAGATCATAGATCATGTTTTTTGTCAATGCGTAAGTCCTAATACCTTTTAAAACATCCTCTGATAAATCAGGAAATTATAGGATGACAGATAGCTGAAACTGTTCCCTGTTAAGAGTTCCCTGTTCCCTTGCCTTCACAGATAACTTTTTCAGCAAACCCTATTTAATTTTTGGAAATATATAATGAAATCCCCGACTTTTCGGAACACTTGTATATTAGAAATCTCCGGAAAAGAAGGTAGAGACGTTCCATGGAACGTCTCTACAAAGGTTTCAAACCATTTACATTTAATTTTCGGAGATGTCTATTACCAAAAGTCGGCGATGTTTGGGGTATATTTTTAGTAAATTGACAAATTTATGATCTGCTATTACCTGTCGCCGATTGCAAGCGGGGATTGAAACTGGCTCCGGTGCGCCCGGTAACTAGCCAAACCACTGAGCGCCCTATGTCCCTAGCAATACGTGTTCGAGCTTCTCGCTGAGAGCTTTGGGAGGGGACGGGGACAGGAGTAAAGGCGATTCCCTGACTACCAAAGACAATAGTGGCGATCGCCTGGGAGCGGGGCATATGGTAGTCTGAGGTGACGAGATAGACGTGGCGAATATTATTTTGTTGCAAAGGTACAACCATTGTGGTAAAATTAGTTACTGTATCTGTGGCGCGGTTGTCGTACTGGATGCGATCGCCTACCTGTAGCTTTTGGTTGTGAAGGTCACCTAAGATGCGGCGGATTTCCGGTTCGCCCACAGAAACCCAAATTGGAAGGTCAGGGAATTTTTGAGCCATTTCTCGGGTGAATTTGGCTCTGCTGTTTTCCCCACTGAGCATCAAGATGGCTTGGGGGTGGGGATTTTGTTGACGTGCTATGGCTAGACGCAGGGGGATAGCACTGGCTATGGTGAACATTCCCAAGCAACCAGCTAGGGTTAATAAGCGCAGAGGTTTGACCATATCCGTGGATAAGATTTCAGCTATATGCCTATGTTAGAGGCAAATTTTTGATCTGAGATAATTTTCCCCAGATATCCGGTTATCTCACCTTTACCTTACCGGGTGACAAGGGGGTTGAAGATGAGATGTGGCAATAATTTGAGAAAATAGTGGAGTAAAAAAAATAGGGGCAATGAGGCCCCATCAAAACAAAATGTTACCACAATCATATCAAACAATTT
>NZ_BJCE01000291.1:0-5923 GCF_005402885.1 Sphaerospermopsis reniformis | reverse complement strand
GAAATCCCAAAAAATGCACACTTTTTCCGGTATACCCTTCAAAACCCTTGCACTAATTTCTGTGTTTATCAGCCTCTAACCTTTGATATATCAAGGTTTTAGGTTTATTCAGCAAACCCTAATTAATTGTCAATTATCAATTGTCAATTGTCAATTGTTTGAACCCAGTCTTTCACAAACTAAAACAGTTCCTTTTTCTCCACGAGTAATTCTTAATTCTTCATCTAAATAAAGAATTTCTAAACGTCCTTTAGGAGAACGATTCATCATAAACGAAACTTCTCCAGTTTCAGGATTCATAGTTTGTGGAGGAACTAAACCAAACATCAACTTTAAAAAACCAGACATCAAAATATCTTGCCAACTTCTTTTTTCTGGTTTACCTTGTTCACTAAAAACCGCTTTCCAATCTTCTAAGTTAGTTGTAGATTGCGGTTTTAAAATTCCTCCTGTAAACTGAACTTGCAGCAATGTATCACTGACAGATTGACAAATTCCTTGGTTGATTACAATTCCCGAAAGTTGGGGAACAGATTCATCAATAGTTGTAAATTCCACCACAATATCATGAGTTCTTTGCTCTCCATTTCCTACTGGAAACACAGGTTGCAAAACGCGATCAATTACTAATTTTAATTTTGTTGGTTGAAACATATTAAAAGCCAAACGCCCCAAAGTATAAGCATATTTGCCATTTGCTAGTAGTTCACCTTGGGGAAAATTTGGCGCACTGATCAACAACCATTCACTATCCATTAAACTACCACTTTGGGCTGGTGCTTTTGTCGGGTTGAAAGATTGGAGATTTTCAATTGCAGCAATGACATTTTGATCTTTGGTATTACCACCACAAGCAGCTAATATTTGACGTAACTCTGTTTTCGCTGCTGTACATTTTTCTGTGTCTACTACTATCATAGTCTTACTTTTTTTGTTAAAATACTTGAGTAATACAATTTTAGACAATTGGCTGATTTCTGCGGAACATCCCAATTTTGCCAAAATAACCGCAGCAACACCAAAAACTCTCTGAAACTCTCTTACCTTTGCGTACTTTGCGTACTTTGCGGTTCAATCATAAGCTGATTTTTGAAATCTATCTGCCAAAATTATTAAAAAATTGTTATCTTAGTTTTGGGGTAATAAACATTATTTACAATCATTGTTAATTCTATCATGTCCAACAGCATTATCCAGTCAAACGCATCTCCAACCATAACCACAGAATTACTTCCCGCTGGTGGACTCGATCCAGATCGCTTTGATTGGCAAGAGGTATGGTATCCTGTTCATTATGTGGAAGATTTAGACAAAACCCTGCCTACTCGCTTCACTTTGCTAGAGAAGGATCTGGTTTTATGGTGGGATAATAACGCGCATATATGGCGAGCATTTTTAGATCAATGTCCCCACCGTTTAGCGCCTCTATCAGAAGGTAGAATTAATGAAGATGGATTGTTAGAATGTCCTTATCATGGTTGGACTTTTTCAGGTACGGGAAAGTGCGATCGCATTCCCCAACAAGTCGCAGGAGGAAAAGCAGAAATTTCTCAACGTGCTTGTGTAACTTCATTCCCAACCACCGTTAAACAAGGAATGTTATTTGTTTATCCGGGAACTGCGGAAAATGCTGCTAAAACTAAAGTTCCCATTGTTGATATTTTAGAAGAAGAACCGGAAGGTTGGGTTTGTCTCAATACTTTTAGAGATATTCCCTATGATGCTTTGACGTTAATGGAAAATGTCTTAGATTCTAGTCATATACCTTACACCCATCACCGTACCGTCGGCAACCGCGCTAATGTTGCTCCTGTGGAATTAGAAGTAGTAGAATCAGGAAAATGGGGATTTAAAGGAATTTGGGAAGAAGGACCCCGCAAAGGTACTTTAGGAAAACAATATACTACTTTTATTGCTCCTGGTTTAATGTGGCATGACTTGACATCTAAACAGTTTGGTAGAACTTTAACTGTTGTTTATGCTACTCCAATTCGTAAAGGTGAATGTCGGTTATTTGCGATTTTTCCTTTTAAGTTTTCTGCTAAATTACCAGGAATATTTTTAAAATTAACTCCCCGTTGGTATTCTCACATTGGACAAAATGGGGTTTTAGAAGATGATCAAATTTTCTTACATCATCAAGAAAGATATTTAGCCGCAAGGGGTGGAAGTGAGAATTTTACTAAGGCGTTTTATTTGCCAACTAAGGCAGATTTATTTGTTTTTCAATTGCGTTCTTGGGTGAATCAATATAGTATTGATCCGTTTCCTGGAAAAAGTTTCTCACCACCATTATCAAAGGAAGAGTTGTTAGATAGATATTACTCCCATACAAAAAAATGTGCTAGTTGTCGGAGTGCTTTGGCTAATTTACAAAAGTTGCGGATGGGGGTTGCAGGGTTAACAGTTTTGGTTTGGGGGTTGCTTCCTTTGCTGATGTTTGTTTATAAGCAGCAGGATATTTTTACTGTTGGTTTTCTGTCTTTGGTTGTGGTTGGTGGTGCGGGAATTTGGTTTGGTTTGGGTAGGTTGGAAAAACGGTTTTATCAGGGGCGGTTGATACCACCAAGAAATTTACCGGATAATGGATAATTAAATCACATTTTTTTATTTCACGCAGAGACGCAGAGGCGCGGAGTAAGAGAATTAGAGAATAAGAAGGGTATGGCAAAAATACATGAAACCTGCTGTCAAGTTTGAATGCAAAAGTTGTCAATTATCAATTGTCAATTGTCAATTGTTTTAGTTCTTTACGGGCTAATTTAACGTAGGTTTTGACGGTGGAGTAGGGGATTTCTAAATCTTGGGATATGATTTTTAATGATTCGCCCATTTCTCGTCTTGCTAATATTGTCGCCCAAGTTGTGGCTATTTTTTCGGTGCGATCGCCTCCTGTGCGTTTGCGTGTTGCGGTGAATATTGCTGTTAGTTCTTCTATGCGTTCTGGTAGCAGGTTGTTGATAATTTCTGCTGATGTATTGGTTTCTGGTTCTACCCATTCTAACAGGGTTTGTCCGAGTCCAAAGGTGGTTTTATGTCCTGTGCCACAGTAGGGAGCAAGTTGAATTAAGGCATAAAATAATTGGGTAAATTCTCTGTTGGTTAATGCTGTTTTACTCAACCCCAGAGATATCGCTCCTGTAAAACCTGTGACTGAACCTCTTTTACCTGCGGCAACTTTTACTGTTTCTAAGCGGTATTTGTGAATGATGACGTTTTCATCTATCCATTCTAGAAAGGGATCTTGTTCTATGGACATTCCTGAAAAGTCGTTCCAGCGTCTGAGGTAACTATGAAAAAGATTAACAGGAACGGGAAGGGGGAAATGATGTCCTTTGCGGCGAAAACTGGTGGGGGAAATAAAGCTAAGATTAATGTTTGTGTGTTTGCCGAGGGATGATTGTAGGATTTGGTGATATGTAGTTGGTGGATGGAGAATACTAACTTTTTTTATTTGTAGGGAAGCATCTCTTAAATTTAGGGTTGGTGGGAGTTGGGTTAACCACTGACTTAAAAATTCAACTACTGGTTGGGAAAATGTGTGAAGATGCCAGCGATAGGTTTGGTTTGCTTGCAGTTGTAGTTGTTTACCTGCGGGAAGCAGTTGGCCTTCTAAAGCTGAGATGTTGAAGGGTTTTTCTGACTCACCATCATGAAGATATGCGGACAGGGTAGGGTTAATTTGTCTTACTTGATCGAGAAACCAGGCATGAAGTCCGATGGTGTATTGTGAGTATAGGTATGTGGAATTGGTTGCTTCTAGGTCAAAGACTAGGCCGACTAATTCGCTATTATCTGCCCATACTAGAGGAGTATTTTTAGATGGGGTTTTGCGTTTGCTGGATGTAGCTGTTCTGGGCATGATTTTGAGGCTACATAATGTGATTTTCTGTATTATACTATGTTTTGGTCCCCTGGTGGGGATGGGGTGAGGAGTGGGGAGTCAGGAGTCAGGAGATCAAGGAGTCAGGAGTCAGGAGTCAGGAGTCAGGAGTCAGGAGTCAGGAGTCAGGAGTCAGGAGTCAGGAGTCGGGACTTGAATATAAAATAGAAAGAGTGCAGTAATTATTTGTAACAAAAAAACTCTTGACAAGTAGGTTGCTAAATTTTACTCTTGGATCAAGATAAATTTTTGGCAGACCTAGAGCGGGGTCAAAAACCCTGGGGGGTCCGCCAAATCGCCAGAACCTTGATAATTGAATAGTTCTAGCGTTTCATCAGTTTCAGTTGGCAGTTGACCCGAAGCCTGAAATGAGGTTTTTTGAGAGGTCTGCCAAATTCCCCCCTACAGTCTGCTCCCAGACTATGTTTCAGAGGGCGGGGTTTCTAATTACCTAATCCCCGCAAGGGGACTGAAACGCAAACTTAGTGTCTCTAGGGACGGATTTTGTTAACGTTTCTAATTACCTAATCCCCGCAAGGGGACTGAAACGATCTAACCATTACACTCGCGGGAAATATATTAGGTTTCTAATTACCTAATCCCCGCAAGGGGACTGAAACACGTAAAATTCCCGGACGCTATTTCTCCGGGACTTCCAGTTTCTAATTACCTAATCCCCGCAAGGGGACTGAAACATCTTCTAGATATTCTCCAGATTCAACATATATAGTGTTTCTAATTACCTAATCCCCGCAAGGGGACTGAAACCGGAATTAGTGTCAACAGCATTACAGTGGATAACAGATGAGTTTCTAATTACCTAATCCCCGCAAGGGGACTGAAACACAGGCAATTGCACCATAAATATGTGCAAGCTTAGTTTCTAATTACCTAATCCCCGCAAGGGGACTGAAACTCCTAGATTACCTTTGTTAAATGGTTCGTACCCACCGTTTCTAATTACCTAATCCCCGCAAGGGGACTGAAACGACAAGGAAGCGGTAAAACCGATACTACAGCTACTGTTTCTAATTACCTAATCCCCGCAAGGGGACTGAAACATGAAAAAATACAAATCAGAACTCATAGAAACCATAGGGTTTCTAATTACCTAATCCCCGCAAGGGGACTGAAACAATATTTGTCAACTATTTTACTAAAAATCCTGCATTGTTTCTAATTACCTAATCCCCGCAAGGGGACTGAAACTTATGGGAGATTATCAATAACAAAAAACCCCTTTGTTTCTAATTACCTAATCCCCGCAAGGGGACTGAAACTAAATTAGCTTTCTTCTATATCAAACCATTCAGAGAAGTTTCTAATTACCTAATCCCCGCAAGGGGACTGAAACTATATTATATATAGACAAAGCAAAAGACGACCGCCCAGGTTTCTAATTACCTAATCCCCGCAAGGGGACTGAAACCTTTTTCAACTTTAGCTCTTAAAATGGTCATAGTTAGTTTCTAATTACCTAATCCCCGCAAGGGGACTGAAACAACATCAGAATTACTTATCTTGTCTACATTGTCTAGTTTCTAATTACCTAATCCCCGCAAGGGGACTGAAACTAGACAGTTATCTATATCTCGCTTTGTAGCACGTTTCTAATTACCTAATCCCCGCAAGGGGACTGAAACAAAAACCACTAGATAGGGTAGTTATAAAATACGGGGTTTCTAATTACCTAATCCCCGCAAGGGGACTGAAACTTCAATTAATGCTTGACATATTTTAAGGTATCCTATGTTTCTAATTACCTAATCTCCGCAAGGGGACTGAAACTGGCTATAGTTTCCACTGATTGAATCCTAAAAGGTTTTAGGTTTCAAACTACCAACTCCCCGCAAGGAGAATAAAACGTTTAAATGAATCAAATTGAAACAGATATCAATACTGCTCGGTTAAGGATTTTCGTAGCGACTGTCTTGATTGTCAAGCGATCGTAAAGGAAAAATTTAAAGTCTAGGAAAAAAGTCAGAAAATAGAGGATAAAAACAAAGCAAAACAAAACAGGTAAATTATAGATGGCTATAA
>NZ_BJCE01000290.1:0-5982 GCF_005402885.1 Sphaerospermopsis reniformis | reverse complement strand
TTCCTATCTTGGGTGATATTCCTCTAATTGGTTCGTTGTTTAGAAGCACCAATAGAGAGAATGTTCGCAGAGAGGTAATTGTATTACTCACACCACAGGTAATGGATGACACAGAGCGTTCTAGCTATGGTTATAACTACAATCCTAGTCCCCAGGTGCGGTAAATGCTTGAGCGTAGGGGGTTGAGAGTTCCTGGTAGTCGGTAGACTGTGCAAATACCCGGATTGTTGGATGATTCGGGTATTTCAGGTGTCTTTAATGGGTAGCAAATTCCGTAAATTCGCGCATTTCTGGAGAATGAAAAGCTAAAACTATATCTTGTTTGGGTACGCCTTGTTCAAGCAAGAGAGTAGCAATTCCTACTTCAGTTCCATCATGCTGTATCCAGATTTTGCCGTTTTTGATATCAATGTGTATACTACATCCATGAGTGCGATTATTCCCACGCCAACCAGTATGTAAGAGAAGATAGTGGTCATTTTGGGTATCTATAACCGCTTGTGCTTCGATTTCTTCCGGTGTAAATCGTCTTTGAGCTTTTTCTAAAATTAGATTCTTAACTATTTCACGATACTCTTCTACTGCCATTTGACAATTATCTCCTGTTTTGGCTCATAAATGAGTAAGTTGATTTGGTTTCTAGCAATTACAGAACGGGTAAAACGTCGCTGAAAAAATGATTTGTAAATTGAATCGGGTATTGCCAGATATAGTTTTCTTTGTGGATCAAATTCTTCAAGAGCAAACTGGTAGTTAAGAAACTGTCCAAGGGCGGTATGAAATTCAGAAACGTTTGATCCGCTTATAAAGCTTTTGATTTCAACGGCAATCTTTTCTTCTGCTCGTTCAGCTGCTAACATCTGTGCAGCTAGATCAATTTCAAAGTCTACATCTCCCACGCTTACCTCATAAGGGTCAGCAGTTATTATCCATCCTTCCTTCTCTAAAGCAGTTCTTACTGCATAGTGAAAACGATCCTTTGCCATGTAACATTATCCTGACTCATAACCTTAAAACATTAGTACCATTTTAATGTAACTTAGGACTCACACAACAATGTATTGACATTGTGTACACGATTATTTATAATAAGCTAAAAAGTTTGGTTGTGAAATTATAATTGCTGATAGATTTTATCCATCAAGTAAAACCTGTTCTCGTTGTGGGCATAAAAAAGAAAGTCTTTCTTTATCCGAAAGAATTTATTGCTGTGAGAACTGCGGTTTTGAGATAGATAGGGATCTAAACGCTGCAATTAATTTATCGCGTCTGGCTAAGGCGTGAAAGTCTACGGAGGGATAACTGCTCCCATGCTCCCGTTGAAGTAGAAAGTAAAGTCTAGTTTTGTCTAGGTTTTATATAGCAGTAATTCAAATTCAGGAAACCAAAATGGCAGCTTCCTTTGAAATGGATAATCCTGGACGCAATCAGGTTATTAATATTAGAGTTCAAGAAAAACAGCGTAATTTAATTGATTATGCTGCATCAATTCTTGGTAAAACTCGTTCTGATTTTATGCTAGATGTCGCTTGTAGAGAAGCGGAAAAAGTAATTTGTGATCAAACTTTTTTTGCGTTAGATGAAAAAAAATATCAAGAATTTATTGATATTTTAGATGCACCACCTAAAGCAGATGAGGAACTACGTAAGTTTTTAGCTGCTAAATCACCTTGGGATTAAGAATGGATCAGAGGAAAATTATAGAAGCTCCTCAACCAATTAATTCTAGCCATGATATATCACAATTCAATTCAAGGTCAGAAACTTTAAATAATTGGTTGAGGGAAAAAGCATTTAAAAATGAGGGTGATACTGCTAGAACTTATGTTGTAATTTGTGAAAACAAAGTAATCGGTTATTACTGTTTGGCAAGTTCTGGTGTATATCACTCGGTGGCTATTAGAAAAGTCAAGCAAAATGCACCAGATCCAGTTCCTTGTATGATCGTTGGTAGGTTAGCTGTTGATGAACAATGGGAAGGGCAGGGTATCGGATCTGGTTTATTAAGAGATGCAATTTTTCGGGTTTTACAAGCATCCAAAGTTGTCGGCATACGGTGTATTTTAGTTCATGCTAAAGATGAAGCAGCTAAACAATTTTATCTAAAACATAAGTTTAAGCCCTCACCCATAGAATCTTTAACATTAATGTTGCCTTTAAAAGATATTGTGGCGAACCTTTAATATATATAAACGCTTCATTCAACGTCTCTAAAAGGCTTTTAAACTTTGTTTTGTGGTTCATTTACCTGACAATTGGGGAGCATCCCAAATGTGTAATTTGATTTTTTGGGAATCTTTGAATTCCTACAAAGTCCTAATATGAATGAACCGCAAAGAACGCAAAGGACACAAAGTTAAGAGGGTTTAAGAGGGTTTTTGGTATTGCTGAGTTGATTTTTTCAAAATTTGGATGCTCTCGAAAATTGCTGTACCCAATCCCCAGTAAGCATTTATTCCTAAAAATTCGGTGTTTCCAGGGCAACTATGCAGCAAAAAACACAATAAATTCTGAAATCTATATAAATTAATGCTTTCACCTATGCACTTCTGGCTACAACACCTTAGAATGATTCATTGAAAAGTCGAGCCAATCTGATTTACAGGGGTTTTGAGTGTAAATACTCTCAAGGGACGATTTTTGTAATGCTGCCAACAGAGATTTCCGTAAAGATCCGACAAAGTACATCTTGACTAAATCTCAATTAAACCTCAAGGAGTTTGATATGAACAAAGGCGAATTAGTTGATGCAGTGGCGGAAAAAGCCAGTGTGACAAAGAAACAAGCGGATGCGGTGTTAACTGCTGCTATTGAGACAATTATTGAGGCTGTGGCTTCAGGCGATAAAGTCACCCTGGTGGGATTTGGTTCTTTTGAATCACGGGAACGGAAAGCTCGTGAAGGCCGCAACCCCAAAACCAATGAAAAAATGGAAATTCCAGCTACCAAAGTTCCTGCTTTCTCTGCTGGGAAGCTCTTTAGAGAAAGAGTAGCACCCCCAAAAGAGTAGGTTCTGTTCTAGGAAGTCTATTTTTGATGCGACAACAGGCACACGGGGGAAATTTAGCTTGGGCAGCGGCGTTAGCTGGCTGTTCCCCGGATGCTATTGTCGATTTTTCTGCCAGTATCAGCCCGTTGGGACCTCCAAACAGCGTTATTGCTGCGATCGCCTCCCAATTTGGTAATCTTAAACACTATCCTGACCCAGATTACAGCGAACTCAAACTAGCTCTGGGTCACTTTCATCAGTTACCACCTGAGTGGATTCTGCCGGGAAATGGTTCAGCAGAATTATTGACTTTACTAGGTAGGGAATTAGGACAATTAGCGGCTACAATGTTAATAACTCCAGCCTTTGGCGATTATTACCGCACCCTAGCGGCTTATAATGCTAAAGTGCTGGAGTTTCCTATTTTGGGGATTGGGGATTGGGGACTGGGAAAGATTTATTCCGTATTTTCCTCAGATACCCCGTCTAAAAATTGTGGTTTATTGCTAAATAATCCACACAACCCAACGGGTAAGCTATTTTTACGGGATGATATTTTGCCGTACCTGAAAGATTTTGCTTTGGTGGTGGTGGATGAGGCGTTTATGGATTTTCTGCCTCCTGATCAGGAACAAAGTTTGATCGGATTGGTACAGGAATATGAGAATTTGGTGATATTGCGATCGCTCACCAAGTTTTACAGTCTACCTGGGTTAAGGTTAGGATATGCGATCGCTCACCCGGACTTGCTCAGAAAATGGCAATCATGGCGAGATCCCTGGCCTGTGAATACCTTAGCTGCTGCTGCTGCGATCGCCGCACTCGAAGATACAGACTTTCAACAACAGACCTGGAAATGGCTACCACAGGCACGAAATCAACTTTTTCAGGGTTTATCGGCAATTAACGGATTAAGACCCCTAGAGGGCGCTGTTAACTACCTATTGGTAGAGTCTCAACATTCAACTTCTCAGTTACAAGAAAAATTACTTCAGCAATACCAAATTTTAATTCGTGATTGTCGCAGTTTTAAAGAGTTGGGCGATCGCTTTTTCCGTGTCGCTGTCCGTTCCCAATCTGATAACCAACGCCTACTAACAGCCCTTAAATCAGTTATCAGGTGACTGGTGACTGGTGACTGGTGACTGGTGACTGGTGACTGGTGACTGGGAGGATGAATAACCCAATTCCCAATTCCCAATTCCCAATTCCCAATTCCCAATTCCCCATTCCCTATTCCCAATTCCCAATTCCCAATTCCCAATGAAAATTGACTACGATATTGTAATTATTGGTGGTAGTATTACTGGATACCAAGCGGCTTTAGCTGCAACCCAACTACAAGCGAAAGTTGCCTTGGTACAGCCTCAAATACACTATGAATTAAACTATCATTACCCACTCAGCGAACTAAGTAAAATCTCACAGCAGTGCGTTGATATGGAAACTCTTGGCATTATGGCCGAGAGTAAAAACATCAAATCAAATTTTCACCGGAACAAGCCAATTAACAATACTGGAGTACCAGAAAAATCGCAAATTTCCATATTGCAACCGACTTGCAGCTATTCCTACCCACAAGCGAAGTTGTATGCTCAAAGCATTGCAGCAAATATCAACCAACTTAATTCTCTTGCTAATTTGTCTGCCCAAGGTGTTGATGTAATTATTGGTAATGGGAAATTTCAAACTTCTCCCAAGCTGAGTTTTGCAGTGAATGACAGAATTTTAAGCGCCCGTACCTATTTACTCGCTTGCGGTTCACGTCCAAAAATTCCCGATATTGAAGGTTTAAACACTACAGGTTATCTCACCTTAGCGAATATTTGGCAATATTTAGAAACACCAAACCCTCCAAAAAATTGGGTAATTATTGGTGGTTTACCCCAAAGTATTGAAATTGCCCAAACTTTAGCTCGTTGGGGTTGCAACATCAATTTAATATTAAATCATCCTAGTGTTTTTTCTGATCTTGAACCAGAAATAAGACAATTATTGATAGCACAATTAGAAGCTGATGGTGTGCGTATTTTTAACCAAACAATCGTCACCCAAATACGAAAAATTGAAGATCAAAAATGGGTGCAAGCTGGAGATAAAGCTATAGAAACTGAAGAAATTTTAATTGCAACTGGACAACAACCAAACATAGATAATTTAAATTTAGCAGCAGCAGGAGTAAAATGGTATCCAAGGCGTTTAGTTGTGAATAAAAAACTCCAAACCACAAATCATCGCATTTACGCTTGTGGTGATATTCTAGGTGGTTATGATATTGCCAACATTGCCAATTATGAAGCTAAAATTGCTGTGAAAAATGCTCTATTTTTTCCCAGACTTGAAGTTAATTATCGTTGTATTCCTTGGATAATATCTTCTCAACCAATGGTAGCGCAAATAGGGTTAACAGAATTACAAGCAAAAAGAAGATATGGTAAAAATCAAGTTTTAGTTTTTACCAACTATTTCAAAACCTTAACAGCAGCACAAATTAAAAATGAAATTACAGGTATTTGTAAATTAATTATTTTAGAAAATGGTCAAATATTAGGATGTTCTATATTTGGTGTAGAAGCGGGAGAATTAATAAACTTAGTAGCTTTAACAATGTCAAAAAATCTGAAAATTGAGAACTTAGAAAATTTAGCTGTTGTTGATCCTAGCTTTTCAGAAATATTACAGCAAACCGCAAGAGAATGGAATAAACAAAAGTTAAATAAAAACCACATTTTGCAAGAGTTTTTGCAAAGTTTATTGCATTTTCGCAGAGATTGGGATTTATAATATTCAACAAAATATTCAACAATAGAAAATTAAAAATTCCCTCTCAAAAGGTTTTATTTGAGATTTACAACCCATTTTGCAACCCACATTCCGCAGATATTGAAGCAGATTAAATAATTATGAATTGTCAAAATAAAAAACCTGAAACGGTTATCTGGTAATGATTTCAGGCTAATTTAGCGTAAAATAATAAGCGTCAAATAGATAAT
>NZ_BJCE01000289.1:0-6007 GCF_005402885.1 Sphaerospermopsis reniformis | reverse complement strand
AGGAGTCAGAAGTTAATATTCTCCCCCTGCTTCCCCTGCTTCCCCTGCTTCCCCTGCTTCCCCTGCTTTCTTCACTGTCACCAGTCACCAGTCCCCAGTCCCCAGTCACCAGTCCCCAGTCACCTATCTACCACCGCGACCGGTTAAAACAGAAGGAGACAAGCTAGACCAAGATTGTTTTACCAGGTCAGCATCAGCCTTAACACTACCCAAGTAGTTACCCGCAGGTAAGGAGGGGAAGCGGTTGTAAGGTACAACATCTTCACCGAAGTAACGAGCGTATTCTGGGCTATTCACCATTGTTTCTACAGCCGCCCTTAAACCGCTATCAGCCAATAGTTTGTTATATTGGCGGATTTCGCCTTGGGTTGCGGGTGCGCGTCCCAAAATGTGACGGAATAAAAATTCAATCACTTTGGTGTTGGGATAGGGTGTGTAGAAACGCTTACGGTAAATTTCTGAACTTGCCAACTCTAGGACAAATTCACGCACGGTAATTTCACCATTACGCAGTTTGCTATCTAAATCACTGCGGCGTAAATAGTCAGGAATTTGCCCGCTAAATACGTCCATCACCTGAACATAAATAGCGTTAATTACCTGATTGGTTTCAGTTGAATTTGTACCAGTGGTAGCGCGGAAAATACGGGTTGGTTTGCGGCGACTTGTACCAACACCAACTTCTACCGACTGACCACGACCATCGTTGAAAGAACGACCTAACTCAATGAACAAGGGTTTGGTCTTGTCCATTTGTCTAGCTTGAGCCGCCAAATCTGCGATCGCATTCGCTAACATTGGCGTATTCTCAGTCTTGATCCGAGGCTTCACAGTCTCAAAGCTAGGTACAACCAAATCATCATTTTGCTTGGTTAGCTGGTTGTAAAGCTTCTCAGTATTGGGGAAGTTAGCCGCAGGTAAAGTTGGGAAGCGACGGTAAGGAACAGTATCTTCACCAAAAGCTTGAACATACTCAGCACTATTCACCATTGCACCGATAAAGGCTTTGATACCTTGAGTAGCCAAGATTTGGTTATACTTGCGGATTTCAGCTTGATCCATTGGCGCACGGCCTAAGAAATGCTTAGTACCCATCTCAATCACTTTAGTGTTGGGATAGGGTGTATAAAATTCCTTAACGTACAGGTTAGAACAACCTAAACCTTCAATAAATTCCTTAACGGTGATTTCTCCGTTACCCAGCTTACTTTCTAAATCAGTAAACTCGTTACCAGCAACATAAGGAGGAATATCACGCTCGAAAATTTGACGGTAGGCAGCACCAATCAAAGTTTTTACCGCTACTTTATCACCAGTACCAGCGATCAGTTTAAAGACCTTGGTTTGCTCACGCTGCTTGGTAACACCTTGGTTAATACGGAAATCAATATCTGGTTGGGTTCGCATTTCCTTAACTTCACCCAACTCCACAAAGCGAGGAGTTTCTTCCTTCTCAACTTTGTTGATATCTTCGCGGATAGTTCCCACACGCAGTTGACGCAAGGAAACACCAGCAGGTGTTAAATAACGCTCATAAGGAACAGTATCTTCACCGAAAGCTTCACTGTACTCTACAGTGTCAAGGATGGCATCAACAACAGCATAGAAGCCTTTTTTGGAAGCAATATCAAAATACTTGTTGTTTTCTTGACGACCGTAGGTAGGACGACCTAACAAGCGACGGTGAATGTATTCAATCGCTTTACAAACATACAAAGATGTCCAGTACATCTTGCGGAATAAATCGGACTTCGCCAACATCCGCACAAACTCGCGGACGGTGATTTCGCCGTTTTCCAGTTTGATTTCTGCAACTTTCAGCCGTTGACCTTCGTAAACATCACGACCGAATACTTGTAAGTAACAAGCCTTAATTACTGCTTGGGTAGAACTTTCAGAGAATTTAACACTTGTACCCTTACCAGCATTTCTGCTCATAGTACCGGGTAACTGGTCTAATTTGAACACTTTCGCGCCCAAAGCACCAGGAGCAACACCACGCGCACCGGGGTTACTGAGTTGGTTATTGATACCAGGTCCTTGGTGAATCAAGATCCGACGGGTATCTTTACCAAAAGGTGCAGGACTGCTGCTGGGGTTGCGGGTTTCTTTCGGGAAAATCGCCCCAAATTGAATTTCTAGCGGATCATTACCAGCACCGTAGGGATGTTGATCAGGTAATGGTTGTTCGTAAGCTGCAAAGGTGGTAATAAACTGAGGTACTTTGCGGAAAGGCGCACTGTACTTAAACAGGTCTTGCTGTGGTCCCCAGTTGCGACACTCTTGAGCTTCTTGACCCAGACCCCGAATGTAGGGAACGGTTTCTTCCCCAAAGTAATCTGCGTATTCCTTGGAGTCTACCAAAGCATCCACTAAAGCGGGTAAACCACCGTTAGAAATAATTGCAAAGTATTTTTGCACTTCTTCCCGGCTGCTTGGTCCACGTCCCAAAATGTGACGGAAAGCCAGTTCTATTACCCGGCTGTTAATAAAGGGTTGATAAAACTGTTTTTGGTAAAGGGGAGATTTAGCTAAACGGCGGATAAACTCCTTCATGGAGATATCGCCATTTTTAACTTTGGATTCTAAGTCAGAGATGGATAAGCTGTAAGCACGGGTAATATCGCGCTCAAATACTTGGCGGTAAGCAGCTTTGACTACTTCAGTTTTTTCGCTAGAAGACAAACCAGGCTTCATAGCGTACTTGGGACGGCGTTCTGCGGCGTTGAAGTAAATTTGAGGTAGTTGTAAACCTTGTTGATCCCCAGAAGGACGTTGACGGACTTTTGTGGATGGTGTAGGTGCTTTGAACTCAGTCAGCAACACATCCATGTACTGAGTCACGATTTCTGTTGCTTCAGGATCTTTGCGGAAAAATGACAAAGAAGCAGTTTTAATTTCTTGTAAAGCCACGATGGTAGCTTCACCAGAACAAGCATTTTCAATGATTTCCCGCAAACCTCTGGTATTTACAGAGATGATGTTGGGGTCGCCGGCAACAATGGCATAAGTAGCATAGCGCAAGAACCAGGACAAGTCCCGTAAGCTCTTGGACATATTGCCAGGACCATAACGAGCAACATTAATGGGTCTAAAACCAGGAGGTGTGGGACCACCTGCGGAAGTGTTGAAGATGGAACGGAGGTTTTCAAAGAAGCCACCACGACTTTCAACGTAGGTGACTGTTCCTAGTTTCATGCCTTCTTGCACACTAGCACCAGCGCCCACCATTGCCATTTCCGGTTCTTGGGGCTTTTCTAAGAAAGCCATTGGTGAACCACCAACGAAGATCCGGTTAGCCGCACGAGAAACAATGATCTCAGAATTTTCGGTGAGGATCTGGGCGATTTCTAAACGTTTTGCACCAGAAGCAAAATAGCTTCCCAGTTCGCTTAGTTCACCTCTTCCCAAAAAGCGGTCTTGTTGTTCTGCTTGGGAAATGGTCGCTACAGGTAAGGTTTGATATAGTTGCGGACGCGCAACTGAGCTTCCACCACTTGCCTTAACACTCATTGGATTTCTAAAACTCCTATAAATAAGCTTATGTGTTAAGTCTGGGTTGCTTTTTGGCTTGACATATTGGTGTATTTATGTATAGTACGCCAGTCAAACTGCCAGTAAATTAACCCAGTTCAGTTTTTAGATTAGAACGTTTTGCGGTAACGCTGCTGATTTATTAAGAAGTATGTCAATTCTGTAATCTAAATCTGCCTGTTGGCATAAGTACCTACTGTGGACAGGCTGTGGAATGTTGAAGTTTTGTATCTGTATGTTACATTCGCTTGCAGCATATTTTGTAGCTGATTTATCTCTATTTTAGATTTTTTTTAGATTTTTTTTAGATTTTTTTCATGTTTTTGGGATTATTAATGTAAATAAGATTTTATTTGTTTAGATGAATTTAAATTTAAAAACAAGGATTAAGTTATGAGTATTTTTGGTATGATAGGTCTAAATAGGCTTTCCTGAAAAAGTGTTTCCAGATTAAGGATTTCAATGATTCAGGAGTTCAAGGATATCAATTGAATGGGGTGAAATGTGGTAGATACCGTAGGCAGGAAGATTTTTATTTTCAAATTGCAGGCAAGATGCCCGCACTACATTAAAAATTATTCCTGCTTAATTGCACTGATTAAAATTCCTAAAATCTTTTTCACATCCTTGATATAATATTCACTTAAATCAATGGAAACAAGTTTATCTTCTAACTTCAAAAATTGCCAAATAGTACCAATAGTTACAGCACCATAAATAGTCCTAATATTATTTTCGTTTTTCTCATTAAATAACTGAGCCGCAATCATTTCTGCTATACATTGAGCCAAACCTGATTTCAAGTTTTCATTTTTGGTTTCTACCAATATAATTACAGGTGCGCGAACAAAAAGCTGTTCTTTAGAAAGAGAAATTAGGAAATCACAAAAACCATTTAAACCTTGTTGATTATCAACATTAAAATCTACCCCTGAAAATAGACTGATTTGATTATTTAACTTTCTTCTTAATTCTAGTAAAATTGGGCTAATTATCATTTCAGAACGGGCTTTTTCAGTGTTAATGGAAACAGCTAAATCAACATTCTCTTTGAGAATTGTTGTTAGTAAATCACTGGGTTCTTCTTCCATTGTATCTGCAAATAACGCTGATACTTCATTTAGTGTCAACCCAAATTTCTGGATAATTTCACTTAATTTAAAATCACTGTAAGCCATGTTTATTACCTTTCAAAACAAAATCAACAGTCATCAGTCAACAAACCTCAGTCTCCTAATAAGCTGTTGTGCATTTAATTTGTATAAGTGGAACAGGCATCTTGCCTGTTAAACAAGAGTTCAGAATATTAGGATTATACAATTTAGCTGTGTAACAGCTTAATATCCTAATCGCTTTTAATGCCTGACTACGCTTCCCATGACTAATCTTAGCAAACCAATAATGGGATTCTTCATAACTCATGGATTTTATTCCTTGGGCAATATTAGCAATTCTTTCAGGTTTAGAAAGTGGTTGAACTGTCGCAAATAACAAAGCTAAATTTATACTCGTTTCTTCATTTAGAAACTATTAGCGGGCAAGACTTTTACTGAGCTTATTGAAGTATGCCCGCACTACAAGAGTTTTATCATTAACATCTGTACGTCATAATAACGGAAACTGCTCTATTTTAACAACAAATATTGAAATATCCATAAACTACAGGATGATGATTTTGTCTGAATCAGGATATCCAGGATTAAAGGATTTACAGGATGGTGATTTTGTCATCATCATCAAATCAAAGCACCAATTATAACTAAAAATCATTTATTGCTATATATTATGTAATCTCTGCTATAATTATCTTACCAAGAAAAAGGTGACAGAATTATGATTTTAGACATTAAACAATCTGCGTCTCAATCTTCACTGAAAATTGCACCTAAATCAACTTATGATCTATTGATAGAAAATCAAACAGATGGAACTGTGAAAGCGACATTATTGAGTTTACCAGAATGTCAAGGTGTAGGAAATACAGAAACGGAAGCAATAGAAGCATTAGATAAAATTCTGCAAGCTCGTTTAGGAAATGCTAAGATCGTGACTTTAGAAATTGCAGCACCAAAAACAGAAAATCCTTGGATGAAAATAGCGGGTAAATATAAGGATGATCCGCAATTTGATCAAATGTTGGAATATATAGAAGAATATCGTCGTCAATTAGATGCAATTAATGAATAAAGGTTAATAAAGAAGTGAATAATTTAAGAATATTAGATACAGATCATCTATCTTTATTACAACGAGGTAATTTTTTGATTAGACAGCAATTAACCCAGGGGAAACGCATCTAAATTTTATTGACAAAACACCATTTTTATGTATAAACGAAGAAATCCTTATTTAGGGTTTGCTGAATAAACCTAAAACCTTGATATATCAAAGGTTAGAGGCTGATAAACACAGAAATTAGTGCAAGGGTTTTGAAGGGTATACCGGAAAAAGTGTGCATTTTTTGGGATTTCAA
>NZ_BJCE01000288.1:0-6027 GCF_005402885.1 Sphaerospermopsis reniformis | reverse complement strand
TACGCAAAGTACAGCAGAATTCAGGAGTCGTAGGGGCGAAGTAGGGGCGAAGCATTCGGAAAATAACCTGTGATAAAAATTGATAATTTATCGCCCGAATGCTGATGCTTCCAGCACGCTTCGCGAACGCCCGTACAGGAGTCAGGAGTCAGGAGTAAAACAGGCTTTGTGTATAGGTTTCAATTGAGATTCTGTGCCTCATTGATCTGCAATCTGCTGTAAGTTACAACATTAGGATTACATTTAGCCAAAATAAAATGATTCACAAAAAAATATCTATTAGCTTGATGCTGTTATTTATCGGTGTTCAAATTAATGTTAACCAGCACATAGCTCAAGCACAAACCCCAACAGCACCAGCAACTAGCACAAAATATACTTGTTCTGTTCAAATAGAATCATCTATAGATGCTGTAATTAATCGTCCTATATTTAAGAGAATGCGTTGGGGAATTTTAATCAAACCCCTATCATCTCCACAAACTCTTTACAGTCGAGATCCAGAAAAATATTTTATTCCTGCTTCTAATACTAAACTTTTCACAACAGCAGCCGCATTGCAGAAACTAGGGGCAAATTTTCGCATTCGTACCTCTGTTTATCAAGACAGTGAAGGTATTTTGCGGGTTGTTGGTAGAGGAGATCCAAGTTTTAAAAATGAGCAATTAACAATATTAGCCAAGCAATTATATCAAAAAGGTATTCGGGAAATTAATCAATTAATTGCTGATGATAGTTATTTTCAAGGTGAGGTAGTTCATCCTAGTTGGCAATGGGAAGATGTACAATCTTATTATGGCGCACCTGTCAATAGTTTAATTGTTAATGAAAATACTTCTGTTATAACTTTTTTGCCTCAAGAAATTGGAAAACCTTTAAAAATTAAATGGTCTAATCCTCTGGATGCTTATAATTGGCAGATTGAAAATAATGCAATTACTACTCCAGAAAATGAACCGGGTGATGTGGAAGTTTACCGAGATTTAAAAGGTCAGATTTTAAGAATCACAGGAAAATTGCCTGTAAACTCAGAACCAGATATTACAGCTATAGCGGTATTTGATCCTGCTCAAAATTTCTTGCAAAATTTCCGTTTAACTTTAACAAAATCAGGAATAAAAGTTAACCGGACATCTGTTAATAATGGTGGTAATAATGAACAAGAAATAGCCGCTGTTGAATCTCCGCCGCTATCTGAATTATTAGTAGAAACAAATGTCAATAGTAATAATTTGTATACTGAAGTCTTACTCAGAAGTTTAGCTGATAAACAGCAATTAGCCAAAAATAAAAATACTGCTGATTTAGGATTGCAAGCTTTAAAAAATACGTTAACTGAATTAGGAATTGAACCGAATAGCTATAAGATTGTAGATGGTTCTGGGTTATCTCGTAAAAATTTAATTAGTCCAGAAGCTTTGGTACAACTTTTGCAAGTGATGAGTAAATCTTCCCAAGCAGAAGTATTTCGTGCTTCTTTACCTGTTGCTGGTGTTAGTGGTACTTTAAAAAATCGTTTTCTGAATACATCTGCTCAAGGAATTGTCCAAGCAAAAACAGGTACTATGATGGGTGTGGTTTCTTTATCTGGATATGTCAATGTTCCTAATTATGAAACTTTGGTTTTTAGTATTATGGTAAATCAGTCTGAACAACCTGCAAGTGTGGTGAGAAAAGCAATGGATGAAATTGTTGTGTTATTAACGCAGTTGAAGAGAGATCAACTTTGTTAGCTATCCGCCAACATAATAAGTTCTACTGCAATTGTTTACAAAAGCCAATCAATATAGTTGCTGTTTGCGGTTTAGGGACTAGTCCTAGTTGCGTTCATATTGATGAAGTGGCTAGACAAATGTCTATGGCATATCAAAATTTTCTTTTCAGTCTTCCACCCTTCCAGAATTATTGTCAACAACCAAGTCAGGATTTACTAACAATTTCTTAAAATTAATAAAAATAAAGTTTTCTTAAATTCCGCAATTGCCACAAAGACATTCGGAAAATACTGGTTTATTCTTGAATTATAAAGGTATTAGTAGTGGAAATTTATTTATCAAATAATTTTTTTAAATAAAATGCCAACTACTCCTGAAGCAATTTTATAATATTTTGTTCCACCTATGGCTCCCGAACACACAAAAATTAAATTTCCTCTTTGGGATTATTTGAACCAGCCCTTATTTGGTCGTGATACTAAATTTATCTGGAATCCTCGTCAGTTTGCGCTAATATGGAGAGTTCAACTTTTAGAACGGTGTTTGGCTAAACATTCCGATGCCAAAGGACCTCAACAGTCTTAGTTTACAGGTGACAAATGACAGGTTACACTGAAAAGCGATAACTGATAACTGTTTATGCCTCGTGTTCTCACGAGGCTTTTTCCATCCATTCGCTGAGAATTAAGAAACTGATTCCTGTGCTAAACTCACGTATTACTCAGATGTCGCCTTTTTGCTGTTATGCGGAATAGGTAAAATATTTGCTTTTGTCATCAAGCTAAATTGCTATGACAGTAGATTGCAGATCAATGAGGCACAGAATCTCAATTGAAACCTAGATACAAAGCCAGTTTTACTCCTGACTCCTGACTCCTGACTCCTTTACGGGCGTTCGCGAAGCGTGCTGGAAGCATCAGCATTCGGGCGATAAATTATCAATTTTTATCACAGGTTATTTTCCGAATGCTTCGCCCCTACGACTCTTGACTCCTAGTATAAATAGCTGCATTGTAACCGTTTAATTATTCACTATTAATTGCTTATGTCTTTTGTACCTTTGCATATTCACAGCGACTACAGTTTGCTAGACGGTGCTAGTCAACTACCAGACTTAGTAGATCAGGCGATCGCACTAGGAATGAAAGCGATCGCCCTCACAGATCATGGTGTCATGTATGGCGCAGTTGAACTCATCAAAATCTGCCGCAGTAAGACTATTAAGCCAATTATTGGCAACGAAATGTATATCATTAACGGTGATATTGAAAAACAAGAACGCCGTCCTAAATATCATCAAGTTGTTTTAGCAAAAAACACCAAAGGTTATAAAAACCTAGTTAAACTCACCACAATTTCTAATCTTAAAGGTGTACAAGGTAAAGGTATTTTTTCCCGTCCTTGCATTAATAAAGATTTACTCAAACAATATAAAGAAGGTTTGATTATCACCAGTGCTTGTTTAGGAGGAGAAATTCCCCAAGCAATTCTCAGTGGTAGGCCAGATGCAGCCCGAAAAGTTGCCAAATGGTATAAAGAAGTATTTGGCGAAGATTTTTATTTAGAAATTCAAGATCACGGTTCTCAAGAAGACAGAATTGTAAATGTTGAAATTGTGAAAATTGCCCGTGAATTAGGCATTAAATTTGTCGCTACTAACGATTCTCATTATATTTCTTGCTTTGACGTAGAAGCCCATGATGCTTTACTTTGTATTCAAACCGGTAAACTAATTGTTGATGATAACCGGATGCGATATAGCGGCACAGAATATTTAAAATCTGCCACAGAAATGAAGTTACTATTTCGTGATCATTTACCCGATGATGTCATAGAAGAAGCCATAGCGACAACAGTTGAAGTAGCGGATAAAGTCGAGCCTTACCATATCATGGATGAGCCGAAAATTCCTACTCCTCCCATTCCTTCTGGTCACACTCCTGATACTTACGCTGAAGAAGTAGCTTGGCAAGGACTGTTAGAAAGATTAAACCGCAAATCTCGTAACGAAGTAGATCCAGTCTACAAAGAAAGATTAGAGTATGAATTAAAAATGATTCAGCAAATGGGTTTTTCTACCTACTTTTTAGTAGTGTGGGACTATATCAAATTTGCGCGAGATAATAATATTCCCGTCGGTCCTGGTCGGGGTTCTGCGGCTGGTTCATTAGTTGCTTATGCCATGCGAATTACTAATATTGATCCCGTGCATCATGGCTTACTGTTCGAGCGATTTTTGAACCCAGAACGGAAATCCATGCCTGATATTGATACAGATTTCTGTATTGAAAAACGGGATGAAGTAATTGATTATGTGACTAGAAAATATGGTGTAGATAGAGTTGCCCAAATTATCACTTTTAACCGTTTAACATCCAAAGCAGTATTAAAAGATGTCGCCAGAGTATTAGATATTCCCTATGGGGAAGCTGATAAAATGGCGAAAATGATCCCAGTGGTACGGGGTAAACCAACTAAATTGAAAGTAATGGTTTCTGATCAAACACCAGCACCAGAATTTAAAGAAAAATACGATAATGATCCGAATGTTCGCCGCTGGATAGATATGGCCATGCGAATAGAAGGAACTAACAAAACCTTTGGTGTTCATGCAGCAGGTGTGGTTATTTCCGCAGAACCATTAGATGAAATTGTACCCTTACAACGTAATAACGACGGCTCAGTAATTACCCAGTATTTTATGGAAGATTTAGAATCACTGGGTTTGTTAAAAATGGACTTTTTGGGTTTAAGAAACCTAACCTTAATTCAAAAAACCATTGATTTAATACAACAAAGTAAAGGATATCATATTGATCCTGATGACATTACCCGTGATGAAAGAAAAGCCCAGAAAATATTAGCTAAAGGTGAACATAGCACTTTACCTAAAGATGTATCTCAAGCATATTCATTATTAGAATCTGGAGATTTAGAAGGTATCTTTCAATTAGAATCTTCAGGAATGAAGCAAATCGTGAGAGATTTGAAACCTTCTAATATTGAAGATATTTCTTCTATTTTGGCATTATATAGACCTGGTCCATTAGATGCGGGATTAATTCCTAAGTTTATTAACCGTAAACATGGTAGAGAAGCAATTGATTATGAATCGCAACTTTTACAACCTATATTAAATGAAACCTATGGAATTATGGTTTATCAAGAGCAAATTATGAAAATTGCTCAAGATATGGCAGGTTATTCTTTAGGACAAGCTGACTTACTGCGTCGCGCTATGGGTAAAAAGAAAGTAGCGGAGATGGAAAAACAAAAGCAAAATTTTATAGATGGTTCAGCAAAAAACGGTGTAAAACCCCAAGTAGCTGAAAAACTATTTGCGGATATGTTGAAGTTTGCCGAATATTGTTTGAGTTATGAAACTGAGGTTTTAACTTTAGAATATGGCTTTTTACCTATTGGGGAAATTGTGGAAAAGCAGATTGAGTGTAGTGTATTTAGTGTTGATAACAATGGTAATGTTTACACTCAACCTATTGCCCAATGGCATCATTGGGGAGTGCAAGAATTATATGAATATTGTTTAGATGATGGTTCAAAAATCAGGGCAACAAAAGACCATAAATTTATGACTAATTCTGGGGAAATGTTGCCCATTGATGAGATATTTGAGAGAGGTTTAGACTTGTTGAAAGTCCCAAATTTACCAGCTTAAATTTAGGTTTGGGATTTCAACCATTCATCTAAATCGTTGATATCCCGAAAATCTAATAACGCTTCTCCCAAGTCTTCTAATTGTGCTATTTTCAGGTTACTGATTTTCTGGATATAACTATCTGTCAATTTTCCAAACCTCTTAGATAACAGACGCAGTAGTAAATTTTTCTCTCCCTCTTGTTCACCTTCTTCTCTACCTTCCTGCTTTGCTTCTTGATATACCCTTGTTTGTTTGATATCATTGACTAAAAACATCGCTTCTATCTCCTGACGGGTTAATTGCGAAAACTTCGACAACAACACAGTTTCCAATAACTCTATAATACCTTCTCTTTCTGAGTTGTTGGTAATTTCGGTTTGCGTTCTTTGCATCAAATTCTTAACTAATTCTGGGGCTTGGTTTTCTTTACTGACAATTAATTCAATTAACCCCATCCCAATTGAACCTGATGATATTTCATCTAAATAAATCCGTTTGATGCGACCACTATTGACTAATTCTTGCTGGTAATTAGGGTTTGCTGAATAAACCTAAAACCTTGATATATCAAAGGTTAGAGGCTGATAAACACAGAAATTAGTGCAAGGGTTTTGAAGGGTATACCGGAAAAAGTGTGCATTTTTTGGGATTTCA